>JAITPD010000012.1 GCA_031289615.1 Lactobacillaceae bacterium
CTCATTTTTCGCGAAAAATTACGAAAGAAAAGCAACAGAACTTTTAAATTCCGCTGCTTGATCTTGAATGGTTAATTTACTTGATTTTTTGTTCATCAGTCCTATTTGACGTAGAACCTATTTTTAAGGAGTAGGTATTATGAATATGATTGGTTGTCAGGTTTTATCATCGCCTTTCAACATAAATAATCATAACGCCTGGACCTTAAACGAATAATAATTAAATGATAAAGTAAACTTAAAACCTTTATCCTAGTTCCGCACCAGCCTCAATTTCATCTGGCAAAATAGTCAAGATCACTTCACCATTTTTCTCAGCAGACAGCAACATCCCTTCAGAAACGTACTTTTTCATCATCTTACGGGGCTTCAAGTTCGCAACAAATGCCACTTTCTTCCCAACCAAAGTACTGTACTCTGGATACCATTTCTTAATTCCTGACAAGATTGTCCGACCTTCTGCCGTTCCATCATCAAGCTTAAACATCAAAAGTTTGTTTGAACCTTCAATTTCTGAAACTTCCTTAATTTCAGCAACCTTCAACGAAACCTTTTCAAAATCTTCAAATTCAATGAAATCTTTTTGATCCGCAGCAACTTCTGCTTCTTCAGCCTTTGCTTTCTTAACTGAAGCTGTTTCCTTACCGCCACCAATCATTGAATCACGAATATATTCAACTTCTGCTTCCACATCAATGCGTGGGAAAATTGGTGTTCCCTTTGCGACAACGTGTCCACCAGTTGGCAAGTCAGTAAATGCCAAATCTTCAATGTCGAAATTCGTCTCAGCCAAACCAAGTTGTTCAAAGATAGCTTTAGGAGTCTGTGACAAAGCTGGTTGCAGCAAAATAGCAATCGTTCGCAAAGCTCCTGCCAAATGCGCCATGACTGATGACAAAATTGGTGCCTTAGCTTCATCTTTAGCCAAGACCCATGGCTCGGTCTCGTCGATATACTTGTTTGCCCGGGCAATCAACTTCCAAACTTCAGCCAACGCATCCGAAACGCGCAATGCTTCCATGTTTGTGTTGTAAGCTTCAATCACTTCGTCTGCCGTCTTAATCAAATCAGCATCAAACTCTGTCGCTCCAGTTTGCAAAGCTGGAATCACACCATCTTCATACTTGTTAATCATCGCAACAGTCCGGTTTAACAAGTTTCCCAAATCGTTTGCCAAATCATAATTAACCTTAGCAACGAAATCTTCGGGTGTGAAAATTCCATCATTTCCAAATGGCATCGCACGAAGCAGGTAATAACGCACCGCATCAACGCCATAACGATCAGCCAAAACATCAGGATAAACCACATTTCCCTTCGATTTCGACATCTTACCATCACGCATCGTCAACCAACCATGGCCAACAATAGTTTCAGGCAACTCTAATCCAAGTGCATGCAACATGATTGGCCAGTAAATCGTGTGGAATCGCACAATCTCTTTCCCAACAAGGTGCACATTAGCTGGCCAAAATTTGTCATACAAAGTCGTATCATCAGAACCGTATCCAAGCGCCGTAATATAGTTTGACAATGCATCAATCCACACATAGATAACGTGCTTAGGATCTGACTCAACAGGCACACCCCACTTAAATGAAGTTCGCGTCACAGCTAAATCTTCAAGTCCAGGCTTGATGAAGTTATTAATCATTTCATTCATTCGTGTTTCGGGCTGAATAAATTTCGGATGCGTGTGATAATATTCCATCAACCAATCAGCATACTTCGACATTGCAAAGAAGTATGATTCTTCCTTCACCAACTCGACCTCGTGCCCAGATGGAGCTTTCCCACCAATCACCTTACCATCGTCGTCTCGATAAACTTCAGCCAGTTGTGACTCTGTGAAATACTCTTCATCGTCAACTGAATACCAACCTTCGTACTCACCCTTGTAAATGTCGCCTTGTTCCAATAATTGGTTAAAAATCTTTGTGAGTGCTTTTTCATGAATCTCATCCGTCGTCCGAATAAAACCATCATTTGTAATATCCAATGACTTCCACAACTTTTGAATATCTGCGGCCATTCCGTCAACATATTGCTTTGGCGAAATTCCCATCTTTTCAGCTTTTTGCTCGATCTTCAAACCGTGCTCATCAGTTCCTGTGAGATAATACACATCCTCATTTAGCAACCGGTGATAACGTGCAGCTGCGTCGGCCAACACTGTTGTATAAGTGTTTCCGATGTGCAACTTCCCCGATGGATAATAAATTGGAGTTGTAATGTAAAAAGTCTTCTTGTCCGTCATTCTAATACCTCCCGCCACACAAATGAGTGGGCGCAAATTTTTGCAAAGCTGAACAGCTACTCTAACTAACAATGTTCATCAAACGCTTCCTACATTATAGCAGAATTAGGGAACGGATTGCGGTTGCCTTTCCATAAAAAAAGCTAAGATCAGCACAAAACTGATCCTAGCCATATTTTTGTAAAAATTAATTTAAATTAGAACGCACGCTTGATGTTGATGAATGCTGAGTAATCCTTTGACAATCCAGTATCCTTAGCGTAGAAAGTCAAAGCAATTTGTGACTTCCCAGTTAGATCAAGATCACGAATATCAAATACATAATAGATCTTATCTCCATATTTGTGAGCTGTTAACGCAGGAAGTACACTTGCTGTGCTTGCCTGATAATTACTTGTAACAACATGACCAGGTACGTTCAAGACTCCCTTGTCAATTTTTTGACCCAATTCTAACAATGAAGCAAAATTAAACGTAGGTGTGTCTAGGCCTGCAAAAATATCGCGTCCATTTTCTTGGCTAGCTAATTCCAGTTGAATCGCTCCAACGTGATTTTTAGAGATAGTAACTGTGTCCTTACTTACACTAGTTACCCCATCAACTCCGCCACCAATTGAAAGATAATCAACTGGTGTAGTCGTGGTAATAGTTTGGGCTGACTTAACAGTTCCATCAGCATGAGCAAGTGTAGCAACACTAGCAAGAGGGCTCAATGATACAACCACGGCTCCGAGAGCAAGTGACTTCATCAATACGTTATGTAGCTTCATTTTTAATTTCCTACTTTCTAAACTTACAGCGACGAGCGACATTTTTAATCAATTGGTTACTTTTCCCAATCAATGAAATCAGGATAACACGGTATTCAAAATAAATGCTATTGATAACTATCAATGTCATTAAACGGTAATTTTAGTAATATTTTCGTATATAAAAGGTCCGAAATTAAAGAAAAAAGGACATAATTTTGTCCTTTAAATCGTATTAATAGTTATTAACGATATTTTTTTAGCTTTAGGCGCAATGATCCAACCACAGTTCCAAAAAGACCAGCAAGTATCAAAAAGATTCCAATCCACCACATTCCGACCATGAAGTACGCAATTCCGAATGCCATCATCACAATACATATAATCACAACAATTATCAGACCAATTTTACTTGGTGTAATATATTTATTCATATTATGCCACCTCATAATTTAGTAATTTTACACTGAGTTTGTGAGTCAATAGTTTTGATTGGGAATTCTTCAGTTAACGTACAACGAACTCCTCCCTTTGATGAGCCCAATACTAATCCACGCCTTAAAATCTGTTTGAGCCTGATCGAACCTACTTGCCGCAATATTTGAACCAAACATTCCCACTATGGCCCCCAACAATCCAAAGCAAGCATAACCAGCTATTGTCCCCAACAACAGACCCATCGCACCAATTACGATAGCCTTACGCTTATTGATATTATTGACCATAGTTATGTGTGCTCCTTTTTTGTGAACGGCGTAAAAATGACTAGATCAGCCTTACGCCAATCCTAGCCATTTTATCAACCCACTTTAGTAGATTTAAATTAGAACGTACGCTTGATGTTAACGAACGCTGAGTAATCCTTTGACAATCCAGTATCCTTAGCATGGAAAGTTACAGCAATTTGTGACACACCAGTTAGATCAAGATCTTTCAAATCAAATTCATAGTGAGTACCAGTTGGCGTAACTTTAACATCAAAGTCTTCTCCATCAACATAACCAGGAACATTCAAAGTTGACTTCCCAAGAATATCTTTTGTAGCAGCTTTTGTGCTTTTTGCTAGCGGATCTGCAAGACCGGCAAAAATATCACGACCATTTTCTTTTGTGGCGACTACAAGGGTTAAAAAGTCTACCTTGTTTGATGAAACTGTAATTGTGTGCGTCTTTTGGTCAAGTGCAGTAACAGCGCCATCTCCGCCCCACTTTCCAATAGTTCCGCCACCAGCAATTGACAAAGAATCTACAGGTGTAGTCGTAGTGATAGTGTTAGCTGACTTAACATATCCATCAGCGTGAGCAAGTGTAGCAACACTAGCAAGGGGGCTCAATGATACAACCACTGCTCCGAGAGTAATTGACTTCATCAATACATTATGTAGCTTCATTTTTAATTTCCTACTTTCTAAACTTACAGCGACAAGCGACATTTTTAATCAATTGGTTACTTTTCCCAATCAATGAAATCAGGATAACACGGCATTCAAAATAAATGCTATTGATAACTCTCAATGTCATTGAATAGTAATTTTAGTAATATTCTCGTATATAAAAGGTCCGGAATTAAAGATAATATAGATTATCAGCAGTATTTTACGCTGAATTGTGCTATGCTTTTGTCAGTAAAACAATTTCAATTACCTGGAGAAATATAATGGGACAAATATTTTCAGATTTCGAAAAAGAGGCAATGCGCCAACGAGCTGAAGAACTGCGTAAAGAACAAGCAGCCTCAAAATCTCGGAGCAAAAAGAATGGCGAAGCGGATGTGTTGGAAACAATTGCTTAAATGCAAGATGATGAGCGCGTTTTGGCTGGCAACTTGCATGAATTAGTTCATACTATTGCACCTGATTTGAAGCCAAAAACTTGGTATGGGTTCCCGGCATACGCGAATGAAGCCGGAAAGGTTGTTCTGTTCTTTCAACCTGCTTCTAAATTCAAGTACCGTTATTCAACACTTGGTTTTCAGGAAGATGCCCACTTGGACGATGGAAATATATGGCCAACGAGCTATGCTTTGATTAAATGGGACGAAAAAACTGCGACGACTGTGACAGAGTTGATTCAAAAAGCAATTCAGTAAAATAAAAATTTCACGCAAAGCAAATGCCCGCGTGAAATTTTTTTATTTATAAACAACTTTGAATTCTTCTAAAACAATTTTGGCTTGATTTGGATCAAACTCCAAGCCTTTTTCAGCGAACGCTTGTTGCCAAAATCTCAAATGATTGTTGCGCCAGTATTCTAGCGACCGATCACCCTCGCCTTCTTTAAAAGCGTGCTCTGCATCAACTTTATTGAACGGTACAGTTTTAACTTGCGTAGTTTGCAAAATCGCTACCGGTTCGTCGTTTCCATTCAACAAAATATCATAACCTTTGAATGCTTCAGGTAAAGCTTCATCTTCCAACTGATATTCGACATATGCACTCGCTGTTGCAGTTTTTGTTCCATCAAGAACTAGTTGAGCTAGCTCTGTTGCCATTTCAGCAAAGTCACCAAACGCCCAGGCTGAACCAAATTGTGCATCCGGCTGTAGCTTTTTAAATTTTGCCCAAAACAGTTGCTGGTCATATTCGTGATGATTAATTTCATAAAACAGCGAATCAATCTTTACGCCATCAATTTCTTCATGGTTTGGTATCAGCTTTACAAAATGCATACCAGCCCGTTGCATGACCGCACCAGACTTAGGATTTTCGGTGGCATGAAATGAGTGTATTTTAGAAAGTCCCAAAGTTTCGAAGCTATATTTCAAAAGCATCTGAACCGCCTCTGTCATATATCCTTGTCCTGTATACTTTGATCCCAAAACATAACCAATTTCTGCATCTTGCTCATCAGGCGTCAGGCGCAAATCAATTCCGCCGATGACCCAATCCGAATCCTTCAACGCAATGACCCATTTACCAAGCGGGTCAGACATATGAAACCCGCGAATGGAATTTTCCAAAGTATCTTGAACTGACTTTGCTTGTGGCACATGAATAAATTCAACTGTTGCTGGGTCCGAAAAAATTTCGAACATAGCAGGCGCGTCATTTTCATTTGCCCGTCGAATATTAATTCGTTCGCCAGAAATGCTTGTCGTTTTTAATAGTTGATCCTTCACTGCACCCATAAAATGTACCTCGCCATGTTGATTTAGCAAGAATTATACCATTTTAATCTTGTTTTGGTAATGCAATTGCGATGACCAATCCAACGACACTAATGGCAGTGATGAAAATAAAGCCGTAATGTGCTCCTAAGTTGAACGCTAACGTTGCTTTGACATGTCCAGCGTTCATTACTCCAAGACCAATCAAACTCGTTGCAATCGCAGTGGCAAGAGCTCCCACGATTTGTTGCAACGTATTTAAAATAGTACTTGCATCAGCACTCGCCGGACCCTTAATTGCATTCAACGCAAAAATTTGAGCAGGCGAAATAATCAAAGGCACTCCAATCATGATGATGACGTGTGCTAAGATGATATACCAATGAGCGACACTTGGGCCAGCCAAGATCAATAGCACTGACCCAATCGTAGTCAATCCAAATCCTGCTACGATGAAGCCTTTTGATCCATATTCATCAGACATTCGTCCTGCAACTGATGAAAAGATCGCATTCGCCAATCCACCAGGCAACATGAAAATTCCAACCAGCGAAACTGCGACTAACAAACTTTTTTGCCAATACAATGGTAGCAAATATGCACTAGCCATGATAATGACGAAATCAAGCAACACCAAGATTAAACCATGGGTGTAGGCTCTGATTTTGAAAACCGAGAAGTTCAAAATTGGAATCGTCAATTTTGTCTGACGGCGTACGTAGATGATCAGCGCAATAATTCCAACCAAAATGCTAGCAAGCACTAATGGTGAAAGCCAACCGTCATCACCTGCAAAACTTGCTCCGACAACTAATCCACCAAAGCCGATTGTTGATAGAACAACTGAGAGTCCATCGATTTTAGGCTTCGTAATTTCAGTGACGTTGACGAGCGAACGGGCAGTTAAGCCAGCTGAAATCAACAATAGTGGCACAAACATCCAGAAGATAAAGTGCCATGATGAAATACCGAGGATAATTCCAGCAAGGGTTGGGCCAAGTGCCGGCGCGAACATAATTACGAGTCCGACAATACCCATTGCGCTTCCACGTTTGTTAGGCTTAATGATTGATAACAACACGATAAAAATCATCGGCAACAAAATTCCAGTTGCGATTCCTTGAATGATTCGTCCTAATAGTAATACTCCAAAGTTGGGCGCTACCGCTGAGATGATCACCCCAATAAGGAAGTCTGCCAAAGCAAACAAGACCATTTGCCGCGTTGTAAACCATTTCGTTAAAATTCCAGTTAATGGCAACACGATTCCAACCATTAACAAGTAGCTTGTGACTAGCCATTGTACATTTCCAGTCGTCACATTAAAATCTCGCATTAATGCTGGTAGAGCGATGTTCAATGCTGTTTCAGACAACATTCCAACAAAGCCACCAATCAAAAGCCCCATCATCACAACATATGGGTGCTTTACTTCATTTGCTTTCAATCTTTCACCGTCCTAATAATTTTATTGAATAATCAATGCCTTTCGTTCTTGAACACCAACCTTTTAAATTCAACATGCTTACTACTTTACCAGAAAAAAGACCGTTGATGTAAGTTACAATCCTGTTACAAAATTCAAGTTAATTTATTTTAATTCCAAGCATTGCCACAAACTCGGCTGCCTGATATTCATTAATTGCCAACCCTCGTAATAACTCTGGACTCACAATAATATTATTAATTTCATCAGTGCTTAAGTCTACTCCATTTAAATTTGTATCAAGCAAATCGACGTTATTCAAAATAGAGTCCTCAAACTTTAGCTTTGTAAATTTAATATGCTGAAAACTACCTTCTGTTAACGTGCTATCTTTAAAAATGGTTCCAGTAATCTTCGTCTCACTAAAGTTGCTATAACGCAAATTTGAGTCTGTAAAACTAGTTTCTTTCAGGGTTGAACTATCAAAAATAATTCCTTGAGCGTTGAGTTGCTTAAATTGAACTCCATTTAAAAATGATTGACTGAAATCATAATTCAATAACTCCATTTTTTCAAACGTCACGTCTATATATTCGCCAAAACTAAAATCTTTTTGTTTAAATTCGCAATTATAAAATTCATTGTCCTGTAGCTTAATATCAACATTTGAATAATCAATCACACAGTTTTCATAGCGAGTATTACTCTCAATTTCATTAAATTCAATTTTGCTATCCATAGTTGTTCGTTCTATTACTGTCATGTTAATCTCCTCTTAACTTATGCTCGCTTACATTTTAAAAAATATAACAAAAAGACCATCATTTCTGATGATCTTTTAACTTTGCATCGCGACTTCCTATCCTCGCAGGAAGCGATCCTCCAACTACTTTCGGCGTTACTGAGCTTAACTTCTGTGTTCGGTATGGG
>JAITPD010000013.1 GCA_031289615.1 Lactobacillaceae bacterium
CTCATTTTTCGCGAAAAATTACGAAAGAAAAGCAACAGAACTTTTAAATTCCGCTGCTTGATCTTGAATGGTTAATTTACTTGATTTTTTGTTCATCAGTCCTATTTGACGTAGAACCACAAAGCCGATTCCTCATCAGAACCGGTTCATTTTAATATTTAGATTTCTTGTTGGAAATCGCTTGGCTTGTATAATTTAACGTATTTCGTCAAAACAAAGTCGACCACGAACCCAACCACGATTGGTACGATAAAGAAGACAACAATCGAAATCAACGGGTTCACATAATGCGTGATGAATGCTTTGTCCGCCGCATCCTTCGCCACCGCTTGAATTGGTGTCACCATTCCGATCCAGCCAAATCCGGCAGAAGTTGGTGTTCCTTGGACATTCATCAATGCCACTGGAATTCCAGAAATCGCAGAAGCAATCAAGAACGAAATCATCATCACTGGCTTTGCGAACACAGACGGCATCATTCCCTTCATGGCTCCCAAGAAAATCGCAACCGAAGTTCCTGGCTTATTGACCTTGATTGAGTTGATCAACAAGATGACAGTCGTAGCAATCACGCCAACTCCCGCAGCACCTGAACCTAAGCCGGCCAAAGAAATTGCCAGCGCGATTCCGACCGTCGAAACCGGCGTGATAATAATAATTGAGAACGCCATTGCAATCAAGATGGCCATTGGTACGGGTTGCAACTTAGTAAACGTTTGGACTGCATCACCAATCCAAGTTGTGACATCCCCAACATATGGCGCGATTGCCTTACCAAGCAAACCGACTCCGCCACCAACGACAATCGGGCTCAAAATAATTGCAACCGAGCCAAATCCCTTGAGATACTTTGCAATTAACCAGATAACGAAAACGCCAATTGCCGAAACAATCATAGCGTTAATCACATCACCGGCACCAGCTGCAAGATAAACCGTCGCAGGTGCAACAGACTTAACACCCGTCACGGGATTTACAAAGCCTGCCGCAGCTGTCGCCCATTTAATCGAACCAGATGCGGCCATGACTGCAATTCCCATTACACCGACATCAAGTGGCTTCATCTTAAACTGAAGCGCAATTGCCACACCAATCAACATTGGAATCATCGACTGGAACATCACCAAGATTGCATTTAAATCAGTCGCCCAATTCACAACTCCTGGCGTAATAAATAATTTCAACAAATACTTCAAAACAGCGGAAGGAAGCACACCAATCAGAATCCCCTGGGCCGAACCACTCAAAACTTTAAAGAAAAAATCTTTAAACTGTAACTTATAACTGCCATCAAAATAATCCATAATTTTTAAAATCCCCAAATTTAATACATTTTACGTCGTTACTAGTATTTAACCGCAATACTAGGCACACGTCCCTCGATAAAGTCTAGATCAGCTGAAAGTGATTGTTGCACCATTTCCAAGATCGCCTTGGTCGTATAGAATGCCGTGTGAGGCGTTACCAAAACATTGTCGCGTGCAATTAGGTCCGCAATCTTTGGATCAGGGAATTCTTTTCCTGACCAATCCGCGTTGAACAGACCAACTTCATTTTCATACACATCAATTGCAAGATCACCAATCTTGCCAGAATTCAACCTGGCAATCACGTCATCAATATCAATCAAATTTCCCCGCGAAGTATTGACGATTACCACACCGTCCTTCATCTTTGCGATTGATTCAGCATTTATCATGTGGTGATTGGCTGGAACACCTGGCACATAGAGCGAAATCACATCCGCCTGTGCATACAATTCATCCAACGTATCAACGTATAACCCTTGATTCTTAATTGCATCATTTTGATACAAATCATACGCGATCACTTTAGCCCCAAATCCTTGTGCAATCTTGATCGCAACCTGTCCAATATGACCTGTTCCGATAATCCCAATCGTTTGCATTCGCATTTCACGGCCAATAGTTGGCGCCCAACGCAAATCATGTTTCGCAATTTTCGTATCTAATTCCTTGGTTCGCCGTAAGAGCCGGCTCATTTGAATCATTGAATGTTCGGCGATCGCGTTTGGTGAATAAACCGGCACATTTGAAATCTTAAAACCAAACTCACGTGCAGCTTCAAAATCAATGTTGTCAGTTCCAACGTTTCGCAAAGCCATCTTATTAATGCCAGCTTCATGCAACGCAGTCAATGTCTCACGAGTATAGTCTAACTGTTGATAAACGTTGACAGCATCAAAACCTTGCGCGAATTCCGCAGTCTTTGGATCCAGCAGCTGCTCAGTATATTCAACTGTCACATCTGGATGCGATGCACGCCAAGCATTTAAAGCATCTTTTTCGTCATCACGAATTCCGTATGCAAAAATCTTTGCCATACTTATAATACCTCCCCCTGTATCTAGTAATTTAATCCCATTTTCACAAGACTAACCATTAATAAGTGTACAGCAATAACCGCTGTTTTTCAATGAAGCGGGTTCTTTGTTTTTGCTGTTTTATCTATATATTATGGCACTTTCAAGCGAAAAAATCCCATCCTAAAACTGGATGAGATTATGTATCTGATTTGATTATTGTTGTGTTAGAGGAAGAAATCGTTGTTGGAATCTTTGGCAGGTCTCTGGTCGCTATCTTCATAGTCGGCGTAATAATAGAGGCCGTACCAAATGATAGTGAACAAAGCAGTTACTACGATCCACCACTTGCCAGGATGTGAGCCTTGAGTGAAAATAAGTGCCCATGTGTAGCCTAAAAGAAAATTGGCACTATTAAGATTTAGTGATTTTTTCCCAACAATAAACTTCTTTATTTTTTTCATCATAACATTTCCTGCGTTCTAGTAAGCCGTCTTATTTCCGCCAACCCCGACCCACTTGCCATTTGAATTATAGTCACAAGACCAGCCCAAGTAGAAGTCTTTGTGCAAATTCGCCTTCTCCCACTGATTTGGGGTTCTACTATCTGATCCGTCTGGTTTAGATAAGGCTGACTGTGGAGTCGCCCGACTATCATTATAGAAGTAGTCATAAAAGTTACCACTGGCATTATTATAGGTAATTGCAGTTCCAAAACCTCTATCTGTTGTTTTATCAGTTGCATTTTTAATTAACGTCATTTCATTACGAAAATCAGCTACTGCCAACTTACCTAATAATTCTAATAGCTTACTTGGCAAAAATGCTTTTAATAGACTACTGATGATTCCTGATACTGGAGCTGTTGAAGCTAGAGCTTTAGTGGCGCTATCATAGGTCTTAAGAGAATCCGCATAATTATAAGCATATCCACCCAAACGAGCTTTATCCATTCCCTGCCAAGACCATGCCCCACTATCTATCGCCCAAGCTGTTGGTACACCTCTATGCATATCTTGAGTATTTTGCTCTGATGGCTTTTCACCTCCAGTTTTACCTTCAACGAAATAAATTTGCAGTTGATCATTTGTCGGCATCTTGTTCCATTTTCCATCAACAAGAGGGACTAAATCAAAATCTTTGGTATTAATCAAAGAAATATTTTTGTTACCCCAAACTACATCAGCTCGATCTCCCTTACTCTGCATTGCATCAACAATGTCGCTATCTTTAATAGTTATTTTTTTGCCATTATCCATGGTGTACTCGTGTGCATTAACCTCATCAGCTAAAATCGGCATGCTGCTCGGGGCGACTACTGATAATGTGAGTAGTGCCGTCATCAAGATTGGTACGAATTTTTTCATAAGTTTATTCCTCCATCATGTACAAATTAAAAGTTACCAGTCGTTATTCACAACAATATCACATTATTAATTTCATAATTAGAAATTCAAAAACGTTTCCATACTTCTCCACAGATTCGTCACATACTTCTGTTTTAATACAAAATATTATCTTTATTATAGGATTTTTCTCATTTTTGATATGCTTTTTAAGACTTAAAAAACCAGTTCCATCTCTGAGACTGGCTTCCATAAATATTTTTTCTACAACTTAACCGCTTGTTCTGGCACACCGCCAGCCAAGAATGTTAACCCGGCATCAAGTGACTGCCACACCATTTCTTCTGCAGCCGTCCACGTATAAAACGACGTGTGCGGTGACACGATCACGTTTTCTCTAGTAATCAGATCATTCATTGTTGCATCAGGCAGATCTTTGCCTTCCCAATCAATCTTAAACAATCCCAATTCCTTTTCGTACACGTCCAAACTGAAGCCGTCGATCTTACCAGAGTCAAGTCCGGCGACAACAGCATCAATGTCAACCAACGGCCCGCGCGCCGTATTAATAATGACAACTTGGTCTTTCATCTTAGCAATCGCAGCGTCATCAATCATATGATACGTTTCTGGAATTGCCGGAGCGTGAAGCGTGATTCCGTCAGCTTGCGCATATAATTCGTCCAGCGTGTCGACGTAAATTCCTTGCGCTTCAAGATCTGCATCATGGCGCGGAGAATAAGCAATCACCTTAGCACCAAAGCCTTGAGCAATTTTGATTACCTCACGCCCAATCTTGCCCGTCCCAATGACCCCAATCGTTTGTTTGCGAACTTCTCGACCAATCGTTGGAACAAATTTGAAATTGTACTTGTAAACTTTAATATCCATTTGCTTCATATGCCTGAACAGCCGCGCCATCTGAATCATCGTATGTTCAGCAATCGCATTTGGTGAATAGTTTGGCACAGTTGAAACGTTGAAATTATATTTCTTAAGCAGTTCGAAAGGCAAATCATCCATACCTGCGCTACGATAATTGATTGTTTTGATTCCACAGTCACGAATTTTAATCAACACAGCCTCATCTAATGGCAAATCAACCTGCAACAAATTGATAATATCGTAACCTTCTGCAAGCCCGACCGTTTCAAGGGTCAACAGCTGATTAGTTGTATCAACTTTAACATCCGGGTGCTTTTCGAGCCAAGGCACAAGTACAATTTCCTCATCCGCACGAAAGCCGTAAGCAAAAATCTTGGTCATTTTGGTTCTCCTTCATTTAAGGTAATTAATAATATATATCAATTTTACCAGAATTATCGCCATGACCGAACAAAAACTTCACTTATAAAAAGTGCGTCGATGCTTTTTTTGTTCAGCTGCGCTAAAGATTCTTTACGTTCGGATGGCCCTGCACGATTCATGTCGAATTGCAAAATAATTTGCCAATTTCACGGCGCTAAAGCCCGCGTGAAAAAGTTCGCCTAGATTCGGCAAGGGCCGGTCATCCGACGACAGAATCGCTCCGCTGATCAACAAAACTATGAAACCCCTTGGTCATTTTATTCAAGGCGTGGTGGATTGAGATGATGATAGTAGGTGATCAAGCGAGGTAGCGGCACCAATTCGACTAAATTTCGGCCCGCCAAAATTAAAAGCCGAATGGGACCGTGTCGCCGTTTACTATTATTATTGAAAAGCCACCACGCAAGTGAAAAATGGTCAAGTTGTTTTAAATTTAATGAACTATCTGCTCAGTCCATCTACACCGACTTGATATAATTGACCCCGTCTGCAGCAGGAGCCTTTGATTTAGCAAAGAATGCAACCAGAATCACAATTGTCAAAACATACGGCGCGATCTGCAAGTAAACAGAAGGAATGTGATCCAAGACTGGCAGTTGCGCTCCGACAATCGCCATTGATTGTGAGAAGCCAAAGAACAACGCTGCTCCCATCGCTCCAATTGGATTCCAGCGGCCAAAAATCATCGCAGCCATGGCCATGAATCCTTGACCGACAATTGTTGTTGCCGAGAAATTGCCAGAGATTGATTGTGCAAATAAAGCTCCGCCCAATCCGCCAAACATTCCTGAAATTAAAACGCCTGTATAGCGCAATGCATAAACATTTAATCCGAGTGTGTCAGCCGCTTGTGGGTTTTCGCCAACTGAACGCAACCGCAATCCAAAGCGTGTTTTAAACAAGAACCAAAATGCAATAAATGCGACAACTACAGCAACCCATGCTGGTGCAGAAGTCTTCATAAAGAAAATTGGCCCGATAAACGGAATCTTGTCCAGCCCAATAAAGTTAACATAGCCGAAATTCTGGCTAATCATTGTTGTTTGACCCTTGCCGTACATAATCTTAATTAAATACACGCCCAAAGCTGGCGCCAACAGATTCATCACGGTTCCAGAAACAATGTGATCTGCGCGCAAAGTAATCGTGGCGACCGCATGCAAAGCTGAAAAAATCACACCCATCAAAGCGCCCACCAAAAGCCCGAGCCATGGTGTCAACGCCCCAAATTGAGTGGCGAACGTCAGATTAAAGACGACACCGGCAAACGCACCCATGATCATGATACCTTCTAGACCAACGTTCACAATTCCAGCGCGTTCAGAAAAAGTTCCACCTAAAGCAGTGAAGATCAAAGGAGCTGCGTAAACCAAAGTACTCCCGACGATTAATTGTAAAATCACTTGTAAGCTCATTGTTTAGCCCCTCCTTTCGTCGCATTATCCGGTTTCTTTTTATCACTCTTAGTTTCATCTTCGTCAATCTTAGCTAAACCTAATCTAATCAAATAATTTGCACCGACAAAGAAAATAATTGAAGCCGTCACGACCGCAACCAATTCCGTTGGCACACCAGACGCGAGTGGCATTCCCAATCCGCCGACTGACAAAATCGAGAACAGTGCTGCTGCAAAGAAAATTCCGATAAATGAACCAGATGCCAACAAAGCTACGGCCATTCCATCATAACCAACTTGCGGTGCACCATTTTGCACGAAAATATTTAAATACGTTCCCAATCCTTCAGTCACTCCAGCCAAACCAGCAAGTGCTCCCGAAATAGTCATTGCCGTAACAGCAGTCATTTTAGTCGACATTCCGGCATACCGAGCAGCGTTTCCGTTTAGACCGACAGCCCGAATCTCATAACCAATCGTTGTTTTCTTCATCACAAACCACATCAAAGCTAGAGCAAACAAGGCCAAAATGAAGCCAATGTTTAGCCGTGACCCGTCCGTTAAGTTCGTCAAGACATTCCAGCGCAATGAATGAGCTGCCGACAACGTTTTTGTCATGTCAGTTGTTTGCATTAATTTTTTAGGCAATCCGTTCACAATCGCGTTACCACCGTACAAAACGATGTAATTTAGCATAATTGTGGTGATGACTTCTGATGCGCCAAACTGTGCCCGTAGCCAGCCTGGAATAAGACCCAAGACTGCTCCGGCCATCGTTCCAATCAAAACACCGAGCGGAATAATTAACCACATACTCGTTTGTTGATGTGCAAGAACAAACCACGTTGAAGCAATCCAACCACCGTAAACTTGGCCAGCGAGCCCGATATTAAAGAAGCCCGCAGATTGTGCAATCAAAAATCCAGCAGCGGTCAGCATCAACGGCGTCATTCCGCGAAGGACTTCGCCAATATTTAGCGATGAACCTAAAGCCGATTGAACCAAACTAGTGTACCCAGTAATTGGGTTAAATCCTGACGCCAACATGATTACAGCACCAATGAGGAGCCCAAAGACAACGGCAAGCCCAGAAATCAAGCCGACACTATACGAATTAATTTTTGCCATTTGCCTGACCTCCTAACTGTGTCTGAGCTTCTTTTAATGAAAGTCCCGCCATTAATAATCCTAATTCGTTCTTAGTCGTTTGCTGTGCATCAACAATTCCTGTAATCTCACCATTTGAAATCACCGCAATCCGGTCAGCAACATTCAAAATTTCATCAAGTTCATAGCTAACTAGCAACACTGCTTTTCCTGCATCGCGTTGGTTGATTAACTGTTGATGAATATATTCAATAGCACCAACATCAAGTCCGCGCGTTGGTTGAGCAGCGATAATTAGCTCTGCATCACGATCGAGTTCGCGCGCAATAATTGCCTTTTGCTGATTACCACCTGACAATGAACCAGCTGCTACTAGTTCATTGACCGTCCGCACGTCGAAATCCTCGATTAACTCACGAGCATGCGCATTAATTTTTTCATATTGCAAAACGCCATGTTGCTCTAATGGCCGGCGATAGTAAGTTTGCAATGCAATGTTTTCAGCCAGCGTCATTTCTAGTTCGAGCCCAAACTTTTGCCGATCTTCTGGAATATGAGCAAGCCCAGCTTCTGTAATTTTACGGGGCTTCAAATTAGTAATGTCGCGCTTTTGGAGTGTGATCTTGCCGCTATGAACAGCTTCGAGCCCAGTGATTGCAGCCACTAATTCGCTTTGTCCATTTCCATCAATCCCGGCGATTCCAACGACTTCTCCAGCACGCACCGTTAAGCTGAGATTCTTAACAACCGGAACTTTATTCTTCAAAACGGTAACATTCTCGATTTGCAAAACAGGTTCGCCAGGTTCCGCAACTTTCTTATCCGTCTTAAATGAAACCGTACGCCCGACCATGACATCCGCCAGTTCTTGAGACGAAACACCTTCGACCGGGAACGTAGCAATCGACTTTCCACGCCGAATAACTGTGACTTGATCCGCCACTGCTTTAATTTCATCCAGCTTGTGCGTAATCAAAATGACCGCTTTGCCTTCAGCTGCTAGTCCCCGCATAATGTCCATTAATTCCATAATTTCTTGCGGAGTCAAAACTGCTGTGGGTTCGTCAAAAATTAGAATCTCTGCACCACGATACAAGGTCTTTAGAATCTCAACCCGTTGTTGCATTCCCACTGAAATTTTGCCAGCCAATGCCGTGGGATCGACATTTAAATGATACCGCTCAGACAATGCCGTGATTTCTGCCACTGCCTTTTTGGTATCCAAGCGCAGACCTTTAACTGGTTCTGATCCCAACATAATATTTTCGGTCACAGTAAATGCGTCAATCAGCATAAAATGTTGGTGCACCATTCCGATTTTTAGCTCGGCAGCCTTCTTTGGACTATCAACCACGACTGGACTCCCGTTTAGCAAGATTTCACCGCTCGTTGGTTGCAGCAATCCTGAAAGCTGATTCATCAACGTTGACTTACCAGCGCCATTTTCGCCTAACAATGCATGAATTTCACCTGGCTTTACCGCCAAATTAATTCCATCATTTGCTTTGAATTCGCCAAATTGCTTGACGATTTCGCGCATTTCAAGCGCATTTACTGTCTCCACCATATTAGTTACCTTTCATTTTTTACAATAAAAAGTTAGTTGCCCTATATCGTTCGTTTGCCGAAAATTCGACTCTCGAAACTACAGATAACTAACTCTTAACCTATTAATCTAAATCTAGTAATTATAAAACATTGTGTTAGAGTGAATCAGCTTCGCTAAAGATTCTTTACGTTCGGATGGTCCTACACGAGTCACGGCGAATGGCAAAATAATTTGCCACTTTCACGGCGCTAAAGCACGCGTGAAAAAGTTCGCCTTGATTCGGCAGGACTTGTCATCCGACGACAGAATCGCTCCGCTGCTTAACTAGCACAGCATACTATCTCGCGAAATCCTCGGTCATTTTATTAAAGCGTGGTGGATTGAAATGATGATAGTAGGTGATCAAGCGAGGTAGCGGTACCAATTCGACTCATTTTGCAAAAATGTAAAGTCGAATGGGACCGTGTCGCCACTTACTATCATTATTGAAAAGCCACCACGCAAGTGAAAAATGACCAAAGCATTTCATGACCAGTACTAATCTGTTAGCCAAACTTTATTCATACGCTCTAAAACGCCATCCACACCGGTGCTCCATACTTTACATTAAAATTCTTGATTAAACTTTGATCCGGCTGGGTGATTTGGCACCTTAATAGTTCCAGCAATAATCGCCTTCTTAGCCTTTTCAACTGCAGCCTTCTCAGCAGCGTTCAGATTATTAGTTGGCGTTGAAACTCCGCCTTGCTTCAAACCGTATGCCACAACCTTGCCACCTGGGAACTTACCATCTTTTGCCTTGTCTGCAACTAATTGCAATCCACGGCCAACTCCAGTGATTGATGAAGTCAAAGTGAAGTTTTCAGACTTGCCATCCTTAGACTTGTAAACACCCATGTTTGATTGGTCCATATCAACTCCAATGACCCAAACCTTGTCCTTTGAATCTGCATCCAAAGTTTGGTTAGTATCCTTAGCTGATTGGAACACACCGTTTCCTACCGCACCAGCAGCTTGGAAGATTACGTGTTCACCCTTGGCAATCATAGTATTTGCAATTGCTTGACCCTTTGCAGAATCCGTAAATGAATCTGCGTATTGAACGTTGACCGTCAAGTTAGAATCAACTGACTTAACTCCGGCAACGTATCCAGCTTCGAACGCATCAATGATGTTTCCGTGCATTCCACCGATGAAGCCAACTGATGAATCACCCAATGCTTTTGCCTTAGTTGCAGCCGCTACACCAGCAAGGTATGAAGATTGCTCTGAACGGAACATAACTGAAGTCACATTCTTAATCTTTGAACTTGCAATATCATCGACCAAAACGTATTCAGTCTTAGGATTCTTCTTGGCCGCAGTTTCAGTCGCGTCGTGCAAAGAATAACCAATTCCAGCGATCATCTTGTAGCCACCTTCAACAGCTTGTTGGAAGTTTGTTTGGTAATCAGCAGCAGTCTTAGATTGGAAATAAGTATAACCATCTTTACCCTGCTTCAAGTTATTATCCTTACCCCAGGCTTTTAGGCCTTCCCATGCACTTTGGTTAAATGACTTATCATCAATTCCACCAACGTCAGTCACGATGGCCACTGAGAAATTCTTTGAGTTTTTAGCAGAATCCTTATTACTTGTTGCAGCAATAATTCCACCAACTACGGCAACGACAACCACTGCCCCACCAATCATCTTCAAACGACGAGAAACCATGAATACAAATCCTCCAAATATTTTAACGTCTCACTTACTAAAAGTAACAGAGCGTTATGTGTTGAATTAATAATATCTAACCTACTTACTTTTTGCAAGCACAAAGTTCTATTATATTTTGTGACTTGAGTACATTTCTAAAGTTATCGTTAACATAACATACTGTTATATTGTAAAGCACACAAAAACAGCTAAACTTCGAATGAGTTCAGCTGTTCTCGATTACTTCATTTAATTTTAAGTTCACAAAGTATTTTCTGGTACAATTTGATCTGCTCCAAAGTATGGTCGAAGCACTTCAGGAATTGTAACTGTGCCATCTTCGTTTTGGAAATTTTCCAAAATAGCGGCAACCGTACGTCCGACAGCCAATCCTGAACCATTCAACGTATGAACGAATTGCAAGTTACCATCTTCATCACGATATTGGATCTTGGCCCGGCGTGCTTGGAAGGCTTCAGTATTTGAAACAGAAGAAATTTCGCGATACACATTTTGCTCTGGCATCCAGACTTCAAGGTCATGCGTTTCTGCTGCTGAGAAGCCCATGTCGCCCGTTGAAAGAGTAATGACATGGTATGGCAAGTTTAACTTTTGCAAGATATTCTCAGCATTTTGCGTCATCTTTTCTAACTCTGCATATGATTGTTCTGGCTTAGCAAACTTAACCATCTCAACCTTATTAAACTGGTGCATACGAATCAAGCCACGCGTATCACGGCCAGCCGAACCAGCTTCTTGACGGAATGATGGAGAAACCGCCGTAATTGAAATTGGCAACTTTTCTTCCTCAATCACTTCTTCACGGTAATAATTGGTCAAGGGCACTTCCGCCGTTGGAATCAAAGTCATATCATCATTTGTCCCAACCCGATAAGCATCCTCCATAAACTTAGGGTATTGCCCCGTCCCAAACATCGCCGCATCCTTCACGAGGTATGGCGTGATCATTTCCTTATAGCCTTCTTTTTGGTGCTCATCCAGCATAAAGTTGTAAACTGCTCGCTCCAAACGTGCCCCTTGGCCAACGTAATAGACAAAACGGGCACCAGAAACCTTGGCTCCACGTTCGAAATCCAAAATTCCCAAGTCTTCCCCAATTTCATAATGTGCTTTAGGCGTAAACGTAAACTCAGGAATTACTCCCCACTTGCGTTCCTCACGATTTGAATCTTCATCTGGGCCAACTGGAATTCCAGGATTTGGCAGATTAGGGAAATGCAAAGCTTGGTTAGTCAATTCTTCATCAATCTGAGCAACTTCTTCGTCCAAAGATTTGATTTGCGCACCAACGGCCTGCATTTCTGCGATGACGTCAGACGCATCTTCCTTCGCACGCTTCTTCAATCCAATTTGATCTGAAACCACATTGCGCTTAGCCTTGAGCTCTTCTGTTTGGACCAACAATTCCCGGCGCTTTGTATCATTTGCCAAATAAGCGTCCACTGCCTCTGGCTCAACACCACGGCCGGCTAAACGTTCTTTTGCTTCGTCTGCATTGTTACGTAAATATTTAATGTCTAACATATTTTAATCCTTAATCCCTAACTCTTTAATTTTATCGTCAATTTGGGCAAAAATTTCATTCAGATGATCGTCGTTATTCACGAAATCATACTTGTCGCCTTCGATCATCAACTTTGGTGAAGCTGAATATTGATCAAACCACGCGTGATAGCGTTCCGTCAATTCCTTATAATAGGCATACAAGGATGGATCATTATCAATTTGTTCATATGCTCGACCACGGCGCTTGATTCGCTCCAGCATTGTATCAAATGACACATTGACATAAATCAACAAATCCGGAGTCTTAATGACAGCTTCGTCAGAAAAATCAACTTGCTCCATCATGTTTTGCAACAGCTCACCATAAATTTGGACTTCAGTTTGCGTTGCTCGTTCCAAATCGGCATTGAGCTGGAACAAAAGCAAATCTTCAAAGATTGAACGATCAATCACGTTTAGATGTGATCCTTGCGCTTCACGAATATTGTCCAAGCGCTTGTTCAAAAAATAATTCTGCAACAAGAACCCGTACTTTTGTGGATTTTCATAAAACAATGGCAAGATTGGGTTGTCATCGACAGATTCGTAAAAGGCTTCTGAGCCCAAGTGGTTGGCTAAAAGTGTTGCGAGGCTAGTTTTTCCGGCCCCAATTGTTCCTGATAATACAATCATAATTTTGTTCACCCTCTGTTATTTTCTCCTCTTAATCTTACCAAAATTTAGCAAACTTGGCGATAAATAAATAACTTGTTGGCAAAATTAAAAGGCTCACCCCAGAAATTTCCAGAGCAAGCCGCATTTTTTACTTGTGATTGTGAATAAATTGTACACCTGCTGTTGGAACCGTGCGTGTGCTAAATAGTCCACGTCCAGCATTTCCTTCAGAGATCAACATCGTACCATCATCATTGATTTGCTCAACAACTGCAACGTGTCCATAGTTAGCATCTGCGCCATGCAATCCAGCTGCAAATACTGCAACTGCACCAACTTTGGCTTCACCATTGACTTCATAGCCTGCTGAGAGTGCTGAAGTTCCCCAGTCACCAGCATTCCCCCAGAAATCCCCCGTCCAGCCAAGGCTCGTCTTCACATACCAAGTACATTGCCCAAATGGATAAGTGTTTTTCTTGTCTTCGATGTCAGCGTTACGTTCTTCCATTTTTGGCAAATCTGCAACGTCTTGATCTGTCTTAGGTTCCTCTTCTTGATCCAACTTCAATTCATTACCAACAAAAATTAAAGCTCCACCGTTTTCTAAGTTATTTAACTCAACCAATTCAGTCACTGTCTTATTGTGCGCCATTGCGATGTCATAAACAGTATCCCCCTTAACGACTTGATGCACGTCAGCACTAGCGTTATTTGCTGAAAATGTTAGTGCTCCTAAAATACCCGCTGTTACTAATAAAGTTGCTTTTAATCCCTTTTGCATATCTTTTTCCTCCTCTTGACTCTCTAAAAATCCATAATACAAGCATACCGCTTACTTATTGTTAGAAAATGGTGGAAATGTGAAGTTTCCCTGAACATAGTTATTAGGACTGTTATGATTATTTTTAACTTGCGCGGTTGATTTTTACAAATATTTTGCTGGATCCGATCAATCTTAGCAATATTTCGTAGCTAGTCCTTCCCATATCGTAATGCGTTTCTCCCTTCCAAACAAAAAGGACCAACCTTTTGCAGATTCGTCCTAAATTAATTACGCTAAATTATTTTGCAGTGGCTTAATCGTAAATGCTTCTCCCAAAACCGTCATGATTCGTTGTAAAACATCAACAGTCAATGGAATTTGAACGTTTTCAATCTTCGCCACCGTTCCCTGTGTGACACCGATCTCTTTAGCCAACTCAACCTGTGAAATTTTTTGTGCTTTACGCAGATGACTAATTTTATACGCTGCCTCGGCCCCAGCTGATAATTGAATTACATCGGTTAATGGACGTCCCTCTGCTGCTGCGACCACCATTTGTGCAACCTTATCATTATTCAGTTCTGGCTCAACATGTTCGATAATAAAGGCGAACTCTCTGATTGTGATATTTGCAAAAACAATTTCATCAAACTCTTTTGAAGCATCCCAGACAATTTGTGTATCAGGTGAATTTTCGTTAATGATCTTTTCAATTTGCAACAGCCGTTCTTTTATTTGCTCATATTCCATTCTATTAATCCTCCGTCAGGTAAATACTTATTAATAACTTTATAACTCGTCTTTGCATTAAAAATTGTCAATTGCCCAAATAATGTTGCACCTAAATAGCTGTAAAAATATTGCACCCCGTTTGTTTTAGTCTTTAATTTAATGTAGCCCTCAAATCCTTGTTCAAACGAATCCGTCATTACCATTGCTAACAACTTTGCTCCATAGCCCTGTCCCTTTTTTGGCTCTCGAACCTCAACAAGCGCTACTAGATTGTAAAAATGTTCTGTGATTCTTTGAAAAGCAATTATTCCAACTATTTCATCATCAACCAATAACCCAACTACAATATTTGCATCTACCGCGAGTTCCCAATCAAAAATAAAACCCTCTTGCGGTAACTTTTCCTTCGTTAACTCTACAAAACTATCCATCTAAAATTATACCATATATTCTTGTCAGGAATTTTTTTAATTTAATTCCATTTTGAAATATGGCTTCTCCCTTCCACCTAAAGAAGGACCAATTTTAGCTGAAAAAGCAAAAAAAGGACCAATCTTTTATGATCAGTCCTGATATTTGTAATTCTATTTGACAGACGCCGCATGAATACGTGTGACAGCTCGCCGCAAAGCAAGTTGAGCCCGCGTAATTTCATGTTCATTTGCCGTTGCTTGAGCTTCTTGCAATGCTCGTTCAGCGCGCTCACGAGCAGATTCAGCACGCGCCAAATCAATTTCACTCGCAATTTCTGATGAATCCGCCACAATTGTCAAAACATTATTTGAAAATTCTGCAAATCCACCATTGACGGCCAAACGTTCGCTCAAACTGTTTTTATCGTCGACAACTTTAACTTCACTAATAAATAATGAAGCTACAAGTGGTACGTGGTTCGCCATGATACCGACTTCACCGCCAGTTGTGTGCAACACAACCAACGTGGCAGTTTCATATTCGAAGACCACGCCATCTGGTGTCACGATTGATACCGTAAAGCTGTGTTCATCCATGGCAATACCTCGCTATTAAGCCAAAGTCTTGGCTTTTTCCACAGCCATCTCAATTACTCCAACGTTTCGGAAGGCTTCTTCAGGCAAGTTATCATGCTTACCATCCAAAATTTCCTTAAAGCTCCGAACCGTATCTGCAACAGGAACGTATTGTCCTGACAAGCCAGTAAATGTTTCAGCCACTGAGAATGGTTGTGACAAGAAGAATTGAATGCGACGTGCACGGTTAACTGTAGTCTTCTCTTCATCTGACAATTCATCCATTCCCAAGATTGAAATGATGTCTTGCAATTCGCGGTAACGTTGCAAAGTCCGTTGAACTTCAGTTGCAACCTCGTAGTGTTCCTTACCAACAATTTCAGGAGTCAAGGCAGTTGACGTTGATGCCAATGGATCAACGGCTGGATAGATTCCTTGTTGGGTCAATGAACGTTCCAAGTTAGTAGTTGCGTCCAAGTGCGCGAATGTTGTAGCAGGCGCAGGGTCAGTATAATCATCGGCAGGCACGTAAACGGCTTGGATTGATGTAACTGATCCCTTTTGTGTTGAAGTGATTCGTTCTTGCAATTGTCCCATTTCTGTTGCCAAAGTTGGTTGATACCCAACGGCAGAAGGAATACGACCAAGCAAGGCTGAAACTTCAGATCCGGCTTGAGTGAAACGGAAGATGTTGTCGATAAACAACAACACGTCTTGTCCATTCACATCACGGAAATGCTCAGCGATTGTCAAACCAGTCAAGGCAACACGCATACGTGCGCCAGGTGGCTCATTCATTTGTCCATAGACCATGGCAGTTTGCTTCAAAACGCCAGAATCCATCATTTCGTGGTACATGTCATTACCTTCACGGGTACGTTCCCCGACTCCAGTAAACACAGAAATACCATTGTGTCCTTGTGCAATGTTGTGGATCAACTCTTGAATCAACACTGTCTTACCAACTCCGGCTCCACCAAACAAACCGATCTTTCCACCACGAACATATGGGGCAAGTAAATCGATCACCTTGATTCCTGTTTCAAGAACCTCAGTTGATGTTGCTAGTTGATCGTAGGCAGGTGCATCACGGTGAATTGGGTCACGTTCGATATCATCACCCAAAACTTCGCCACCGTCAATTGCTTGACCTAACACATTGAAGACACGACCCAACGTAACATCACCAACAGGCACTGAAATTGGCTTTCCAGTATCCTCTACGGCCATACCACGTTGCAAGCCGTCAGTTGAGTCCATGGCAATCGTACGCACGACTCCATCTCCCAAGGCCAAAGAAACTTCGACTGTCAACTCACCAGATTCACCCTTATCGATGATCAAAGCGTTGTTGATGTCAGGAATTTGGCTGTCCAATGGGAATTGGATGTCGACGACTGGGCCAATGACTTGTACAACTCGTCCGGTACTCATTGTCGTTATCCTTCCTTATCTAAACAAATTTGATGATGGTAAGCCTACTCAAGAGCAGCCATTCCACCAGTAATTTCAGTAATTTCCGTCGTAATCGCACTTTGACGCGCACGATTAAATTGGAGGTTCAACTTATCAATCACTTCTTTGGCATTGTCAGTCGCAGAAGACATGGCAGTTGAAGAAGCAGCGTGCTCAGCAGTTTTAGCATCCAGGATTGCTCCGTAAACTAAACTTTGTGCGTATTGAGGCAAAATCACTTGCAAAATTTCTTCCGCAGATGGTTCAACATCATACTCAGCTGTGTAGCTAGTTCCTTCATTTGGATCTGTCATGTCATCCGTGACAACTGGCAACATCTTTTCTGCGCGGAATTCATTTGAAATCCGTGAGACAAAGTGGTTATAAGCAACAGTCAATTCATCAAAGACTGCATTGTCATACATTTCCGTAACGGTTTCAACAATTTCTCGGACCTCGTTAAAGGTTGGAACGTCAGAAACACCACGGTATTCGTAGGCAATCTTATAACCTTGTTTTTTAAAGAAGTCTGACCCATTACCACCAACCGCCATGATGACCACTTGTTCAGGAGTCAATTCGCGTTTGGCAATAATCGCCATCATTTCTTTCAAGATTGAAGAGTTGTACCCGCCAACTAGTCCACGATCAGACGTGATAACCAAGAAACCAACTTTCTTAATCTCACGTTCTTCTAGCAGCGTATCAGCCGGATTGGCAATGTGTGCCTTGGCAATATGTGAAACCATATCATGCAAGCGGTCAGCATATGTGTGATATGCGCCCCCTTGACGTTGAATCTGGCTCAACTTAGCTGTAGAAACCATTTGCATGGCTGATGTGATTTGACGCGTCTTTTTTGTTGAGGCAATTCGGCGTTGAATGTCTTGCAAAGAAGCTGCCATTTCGCCCCTCCTCTACTTATTCAGCATCTGGATTGCTTGGTCCAAAGGTTGCCTTAAATTCTTCAATGGCTGCATTTAATGCGTCATTGTCAGGCAATTCCTTGGTGTCCACAATCGCTTGCAACAATTCACTGTGTGATGAACGAACAGCTTGAATCAATTCAGTTTCAAAGCGTTGGATATCATCAACTGCAACATCGTCCACGTAACCGTGAGCCAATGCATACAATGACAAAACTTGTTCTTCAACAGGCAATGGCTTGTGCAAAGGTTGCTTCAACAATTCAACCGTACGACGACCACGGGCCAACTTAGCTTGCGTTGCCGCATCCAAGTCAGAACCGAATTGGGCGAACGCTTCCAATTCACGGTATGAGGCCAAGTCCAAACGCAAAGTTCCGGCAACTTTCTTCATTGCCTTGATTTGCGCATCTCCACCAACACGTGAAACCGAAGTTCCGGCGTCAATGGCAGGACGAACACCTGAGTAGAATTGATCGGCGTCCAAGAAAATTTGTCCGTCAGTGATTGAAATTACGTTGGTAGGGATATACGCCGAAACGTCTCCCGCTTGGGTCTCAATGATTGGCAAAGCAGTCATCGACCCTCCTCCCAAGTCGTCACTCAACTTGGCTGCACGTTCAAGCAAACGTGAGTGCAAGTAGAAGACGTCACCAGGGTAGGCTTCACGTCCAGGTGGCCGACGAAGAATCAAAGACAGCTCACGATAGGCCGTGGCTTGCTTTGACAAATCATCATAGATAATCAAGACATGCTTACCGTTGTACATGAATTCTTCACCCATCGCAGCTCCGGCATATGGTGCCAAGAACAACAATGGCGCTGGTTCAGAAGGTCCAGCTGATACAACAATTGTGTAATCCAATGCACCCAAGGCCCGCAAAGTTTCAACTTGCGTCCGGACAGTTGAGTCCTTTTGACCAATGGCAACATAGATTACGATCATGTTTTGATCTTTTTGATTCAAAATCGTGTCAATCGCAACAGATGACTTACCTGTCTTACGATCACCGATAATCAATTCACGTTGTCCACGACCGATTGGCACAAGAGCGTCAACGGCCTTCAAACCAGTTTGAAGTGGTTCGAAAACAGACTTACGTTGCATGACACCAGGTGCCTTAAATTCAACAGGTCGTGTATTAGTTGTGTTAATTGGTCCAAGTCCATCAATTGGTTGTCCCAATGCATTAACAACACGTCCGATCAATTCCTCACCAACAGGCACTTCCATGATGCGGCCCGTGCGCTTGACAATGTCGCCTTCACGGATTTCATCAAAGTTACCCAAAACGACGATACCAACATCAGTCGTTTCCAAGTTTTGTGCCAACCCATACACACCATTTGCGAATTCAACTAATTCACCGGCCATTGCGTTTTCAAGACCTGTTACACGAGCGACACCGTCACCAACGTATGTAACAGTTCCCGTTTCTTGGACCGTTAGTTCTGATTCGTAATTAGCAAGTTGGGCTTTGATGAGTGAACTGATTTCTTCAGCTTTAATGCTCATTTCAGCAGTTCCTCTTTCTTACTTAGTGCAAAATTGCACTGATTTTGTAGTTGGTTACTAATGGACAATACTTTGGCGAATAGCAGCTAATTTAGTTGCTAATGACCCGTCCACAATTTGGTTGTTGGCCTGAACGATGACCCCACCGATTAATGTGGCATCCACCGATTGATTCAAAACCACTGACTTAGCACCAAAGCGCTTGGCAATGACTTCTTGCAATCGTGCCACTTGATTTGCGTCTAATTCCACTGCAGTTTTGACTTCAGCGGTGATTTGACCAACTGATTCATCCACCAGAGCTTCATAGTCGTTGATGATTTTAATCATCAAATCAAAGCGACGATAATCATAGGTCATCTTGACCAAGTTTTGAACTAATTCTGAAGCATCCTTGATTAAGATGGCAAGCACCTCATTCTTAGCTGTTTCAGTAATGTTGTTCGCTACGATAACCTTAACCAAATCAGGATTATCTTGTAACACTTGCTTTAGTTGAGTTAGCTCTTCTAAAACTTCAGCGTCACGATTTTGGTCATGAGATAGTTCGAACAAAGCAGTCGCATATCGGTTTGCGATAATCGCGGTATCTACTGCCATTACTTTGCCTCTAACTCTCCGATGTAAGCATCAATTAATGCTTTTTGATCATCTAATTTCAGTTCTTTTTGGATAATCTTTTGCGCAATCGAAACTGATAATTCAGCAACTTCATTCTTAACGCTCGCCATGGCTTCAACACGTTCTTGATCGATTTCGGCAGATGCCTTAACCTTCAATGAATCCGCATTTTGCTTGGCCTCGGCGATGATGCCTTCACCGCGTTGGTCAGCTGTATCCTTAGCGTTGTTAATAATGGTAGTTGCCTGTGCTTGTGTGGCTTGGAGTTCTTCAGTTCGCTTAGCTGCAAGCTTTTCAGCTTCAGCCTTTGCCTCTTCTGCAGAATCCAAATCATTAGCAATCTTATCAGCACGGTCTTGCATAATCTTAACGACTGGCTTCCAAGCGAATTTTCCTACAAGTACTAGCAAAACTACAAATGAAAGCAAGACGAAAACTAAATTACCCAAAGCCAACTTCTCACTGGCACCAACCAGTAAAATTCCATTCAACATATTGTTGGCTCCTCTCTATATCCGCCGCTAAAAAAATTACTTTGAAAGCAACATCAATGAGATAACGAACGCCAAGATAGGAACGGCCTCGATCAAGGCAACACCGATGAACATATTTGTACGCAACTTACCTTCAAGTTCAGGTTGGCGTGCAGTTCCTTCGATCATTGCGGCGATAACACGTCCGTTACCAATACCAGTACCAATAGCGGCACCAGCTGCAGCGATACCTGCACCAATAGTAGCAATGTGACCAGTCATGATATAAATTCCTCCGAATTAATAAAACCTAAAAATAGTGATTACTCAGCGATCGCCTTTTCAGACACATAAATCGACATCAAAGTGACGAAGATGAAGGCCTGGATAGCACCGATGAATAACGAGAACGCTTGCCAAATCATTGACAAGATAAATGCTGGAACTACGGTGAGTCCCAAGTGGGAAGGATTACCAAAGTTAACAATTAACATCAGCAACATTTCACCAGCCATAATATTACCGTACAAACGCAAACCAAGAGTTAGGAAACTCGTGAATTGCTCAAAAATGTTGATTGGTAGTAAGGCGGGAAGTGGACTCATGTATGCAGTCTTAAAGTAATTCTTGAACCCGAGCTTAGTGACACCGACAAAGTGTGATAGCGCCACGACCATCAAGGCCAAAGCCATCGCAACTAACGGATTAGCGGTTGCAGATTTCAAATACGTCACGTCACCAAACGCCACTTGAATTCCCAAACCTAGTTCATTTGAAACAAAAATAAACAAGAACAACGTAAACGCAATTAGTTTAATTTGGTTTCCAACAGAATTAGGTAATGAGCTATCAACGATTCCGTTTGTGAAATCGACGATCCATTCAAGGACGTTTTGCTTTCCAGTTGGTTTCATCGTCAATTTGCGTGACAAGATGAACACTAATAGAAAAACAATGATGGCAGCGACTGTTGTTGAAATCACAACTGTCCAATCGAAAGTCAAGCCCAGCAGTTGAAATGTGGCAGACTTTTCGTCCAAAAAACTCACCTCTTTCCTTTCGTAATTTTTTTGCGGGTAATGCAGGGGAGCAATACCGTTTTAAATATTTACTCTCCTTATTTTACTCTCTTAAATTCTTTTTTCAACGATAAATCACTCATTCTTGGTCTTAAAGCGTGTTTTTTGACCAAAATCATGGTTTTTGTGTAAATGTGCTATCTATTAGTAATTACAAGAGATTAGCTCTATCTATCACAGTGATTAATTCCACAAAAAAACTGCCACAAAATCTTGTAAATTTCATCGCAGTTATTTTTTTTATTTTTCTGAACGAGCCTTGTCTGGCAAAATCAAGTTCAACACGATTCCCAAAACAGTCGCAATTGCTACTCCTGAGAATTGAACAATGTTGTCACCTGAACCAAGTTGCAAATATGCATTCCCGATTCCAATAACCAAAACAGACGAAGCAATCATCAAGTTCTTCTTTTTATCAAAGTCAATTTTATTTTCAACAATGATCCGTAATCCTGATGCGGCAATCACCCCAAACAAGAGGAATGAAACTCCACCAGTCACGGCTCCCGGAATTGATTGGATCAACGCTGACAACTTTCCAACGAATGAGAACAAGATCGCAAAGACAGCGGCTCCCATCAAGACATAGACCGAATGAACCTTGGTAATCGCCATGACACCAATATTTTCACCATACGAGGTTACAGCTGGCCCACCAACTAATCCGGCAAACAATGAAGCAGTTCCGTCTCCGGCCAACGTCCGCTTCAACCCAGGGTTCTTAAAGAAGTCCCGGCCAGTCAATTGGTCAAGCACCATCAAGTGCCCCAAGTGTTCAGTGATAGTAACCAAAGCCAAGGGCGCCATAACAATGATCGCGCCTAGATGCATAATTGGTGAATAATTCACAAATGGAAGTTCAAACTTAGGCAATGCAAACCATGGAGAATTCAAAACTGGTTGGAAATCAACGAGGCCAAATAGCACAGCAGCGATATATCCACCCACGATTCCTAGCAAGATTGGAATCAAGCCCAAGAAGCCACCCAAAACTGTGTTAAACAGAATTGTCAGCCCTAACGTAATCATCGCAACGGCAAAGACACGCAGATCGTATTTACCAGCAGCTCCAATCGTAGCACTTTGCGCAGCTGAACCGGCCAATGAAAGTCCAATCACCATGACGATTGGTCCCACGACGATTGGTGGCAACAACTTATCGATCCAGTCAGAACCAATCCATGCCACAACCAACGCAACAATCAGATAGACGATTCCGACAGAGATAACTCCGGTCGCAACTCCAGGATAGCCAGTTGTCTTCATCAGCGCCGTCATTGGAATAATAAAGGCAAATGATGATCCCATATATGCTGGGATTTTTCTCTTGGTAATGAAGATGTGCAAGAGTGTTCCAACTCCGGAACTAAATAGAGCAATTCCGGGATTCAAACCAACCAACAACGGCACTAGGACCGTTGCTCCAAACATTGAAAACATATGTTGCAATGATAATCCAACCCACTGGAAAAATTTAGGTTTGTCATCGATATCAAGAACCACATCACGTGTGTTTTGCATTTACCTTCTCCTTTGAATGCATAGCAATGATTTTACAATTGTCTTAGTGTTAAACGCATGATGCTAATTTTGTAATATCGCCCTCGTTTGCTTCGCTGCTCAAGCAAGGGGGATATTTAAAAACTAGCATAACAAGTCATATTGGCTATAGAAAATGCGCCAAGAAGATCAGATAGTCTTCCCAGCGCATTCGTTTACACACTTTCCAGTGCCCGTAGCCGACTTGTTAGACTCGCTGGACCAACTTAAAGACGTTTTTAACTTTTTATTAGTGTACGGCAAATCACCTGATTATGCAACGGATTTTGTAAAACGTAACCCGATTGAAATACATGCAATGAAGGCTCGACATCAATCATTGTGCAGTTTGTGTCATTGTTCTTTGATTGAATCAGCTCCGCTAAAGATTCTTTACGTTTCGGATTTGCCCTGCACGATTCATGCCGAATGGCGAAATAATTCGCCAATTTCACGGCGCTAAAGCACGCGTGAAAAATTTCGGCTAGATT
>JAITPD010000030.1 GCA_031289615.1 Lactobacillaceae bacterium
ACCACCTCCGTTACTAAGTCGCCCAGCTGTATGACACAGCTGCCCAACTAAGTACTGCGGATCGTGTTTTGGTAAGCGATAAATCGCTAACAAAACGCATAATGAATCGTGCAGGGTAAATTCGAAACGTAAAGAATCTTTAGCGAAGCTGATCAATTAAAGATAATATTCTAATGACCGAAGTGTTGCACCACAAGCAATACAAGTTATTAATCTAAATCAGTAAAGTGTCTTGCTATTAGTGAGACACTTTTTTGTTACAGCTTCTTAAGAAAAACTTGTGAGAGATAAGTTATACCACACTTTTTTGGTGTGACAGTGTAAAATAGAATGGAATAGATAATAAAATTCATAGGAGGTTTGTCATGGAGCAGACACCGTATTTAAAAACGACCATTTCTGATGACCGTGCAGAGTTTAGCCAGAAATTAGATGCAAAAATGCAATACATCAGTGATGTCCAACAAGCAATTAGTGAAGACAACGACCGAGTATTGTACAATCTTTTAGATCGCAAAAAATATGCTGAGTTGATTGAAGCAAAACAGGAAGTTAAAGATAACCGGGTCGATGCGCGGATGATCGATGATGTCTTGGAAGAACTTTCACATCATTTGGCAGCTCGTTTGATTGAATACCTTTCAGAAAAGTTTCCGTTCTTTTATTATGAAGAAGATGCCCGCGGAGTTTATCAATTGTACTTTGGAAATTGGTGGGACCGGCGTCATTTTGGATTGCTCGATCCATTGACGGTTAATTTTATTTTTAATGATGACGAATATCAAATGTTGAGTACCGCAGTTGATCTCGCTGAAGAAGGTCGCCGTTATCATACTGATGTGATTGAGGATACGACGCGTTCGAATGAGGCATTGCAAAGTATCGTTGACCAACAAAGTAGCCGAAATGAAGAGCGGGTGGCTTTGACGGCAGAACTCGAACAAATGGGTGAGAAGCCTGGAATGTTTGAATCACAAGAAGTTAAGAACCGCCGGGAGCAAGTCAAGACGCGTTTGGCGCAGATTCAATCCGCTGATGAAAAAGCAGCAGAAGTGCCTAAGTTGATTGCTGAAAATAATGCAGTCATTTTGAATTATTCAAAGGAAGATACCATTTTGATTTATGAGCAACGTGCGATTAATGATCAATTTGGTGATTTTGAGGCGTTTAAAACAGCGGTGAAGGATCTCTACAAAGATTATGTTAGCCAATTATCTGAGGTTGACTTAAATGAGAATGGAGGTCGAATCAATGGTTGATCACATTCAAGGACATGTTAATGGTTATGTTGATTTATTAAAGGCTGATGTTGAAAAAATTTCAGAACAATTGGGGCAACTGGATCTCTTGTCAAACAGTGCTGATCCAACAATTGTGCACAGTGTTTTGGAGCAACTGGTCAGTGAAAAATTAACAACTGAATGGGCTGTTGTTCCCCGCCAATACAAGCATACTGACTGGTATTTGTTGGCAATGCATCGCTTTTTGAGTTTTGCTGATGCACAAGATTATGACTTGTTGACGCCAACTGATCGTGAAGAATTGACGATGGTTTTCAATTTGCTGCAGGTGCCAGGCGTATTTCAGTTTGTTGAAGATCAGGAGAACAATGCGGTCTTGTTTGTTGAGATGGGCACGCAAGAAAAGCTGTTCTATTGGTCAGCGCAAAATAAGCAACTTTACTTTAACTCGCATGCTATTACGAGCTTGTTGGTTTCGAATTATCGGGCAAAGGACACGGCGGATGATATTCGTTCAGTCGCAGATTTGTTGCGGATTTTTGGACGTTATATGGAAGCGACATTTGACTATGATGTGCACTACAATATCTTAGAAACAGCTGATTCGTTCTTGTATGAATTAGTGCAAACTGAGATGCCAGCTGGAATGTTGGACCGTTTGTTTGTCTTGTCAGCTGAGTCAAATTATTTCTTGCAGACTGTTCAAAATGGAGCTGCAATGATGCTCGAGAACAATGTTGAAGTACGCGTATTTTATGATGACAATGCACAAGCTGTTGGTGGGCAAGAGTGGCATTTCCAAGTGATTGATGGAACTGACGCAGTTTCATGGCTGGATGTTTTGCTGGATTACGACTTCATTGGAACGTGGTATTTGAAGGAACGCAAAACGATTGAGGTCGCATCAAAGGCACTAATATTTGAAGATGGTCCGCGCAAGCCTCAAGGGCCAGCAGTGATTGTCGAAGTGTTGTATCCGCGGGAGACTGAAGCAGATGAGCTTTGATTTTGCGGATTATCTGCGTGAAGCGCGACAAATGTTCCCGGAGATTGCTGCGGAATGGGAAATGCCAATCAAGCGCGATGATTTTGTGCTAAACGACTATTTGAATTTAACTGCGACGTTGGGTAGCTTGATGCAAGCGACGAAAGCTTTGAATTTAAATATTCCGGCAAACGAGGTTGATTCAGCGCCGGTCGTTGAGATTTATGCGCAAGGTTTGGTCCAATTTTTATTGATTAGCTTGAAGCAACAGTGGACGCATTTGATGGTGTTGGAAGATAGTGATCTTGTACAGCTCAAGAAGTTTCCGCAGATGCATTTGAATCATCAGTTTATGGGAATTCAAACGATGTTGCTAAACAGTTACCATCAAAAGCGTCAGGCTGATTTTTCGCATGCGTGGCGTTCGTATCTGAAGCTGGGGTTGTTTGAGTTGAAACTGGGTGAAGATGAGATTGATGTAGCGGTGAGGAAAATTGTTGGTTAAAATAAGGGAGATCAGGCCAATTGTGGCTTGATCTTTTTTAATTTCCCAAATCAACCGGCGAAATCTTCTTGCTATGCATCGTTTGAATAAACACCGTGCTCACAATCAGGGTGGCACCTAGCGCGTCGATCCAGCCAAATGCAATGTGGAAGAGCAAGACGCTAAAGATAGTTCCAATCAGCGGCTCAACTGCACCAAGCGTGCTGGCGACGGTCGGCGAGATGTAGCTTAGACTTTGGATGAATACCAAATAGGCGATTGCCGTTCCAAAGATAATTGAAAAACTTAAGATGCTGATAATCGGCCAATTGAAAGTTGGGGCGTTTTTCCAAGCCGGATTCACAAAATTTATCGCAATCCCAGCGATGAGCATGGCCCACCCCGAAACGGTAATTGCACCGAATTTTTTAACCAGTTTTCCTGGAAGCAACGTATAAAACACAGCGCCGACAGCAGCCATGAGCCCCCAAAACAACGCCAGCTTAGACATTGCTAGTGCACCGATTTGCCCATGCGTCGCGATGAGAAAAGTTCCTGCTACGGCCAATATAATCGCAATAACATCTTGACGCCGTGGTAAACGCCATTTCATAACAGCGAGCACGATGACAATCATGATTGGATTAGTGAATTGCAAAACCGTTGCCGTGGCAGCGTTTCCAGCGTGGATGGCCATGATATAAGTGTATTGAACAAAGAACATCCCTAGCAACGAAAAAATCAGGAGCCGGCCAATTTCTTTGATTGATTTAAATGGTGTGAAAATTGCTTTACCATTTTGGGCAAAGGCAATTCCTAAAATAATGATTCCAGCTGTGATTAAACGAAATGTCGCAAACCATTGTGAGTCAACATTGTATTTAAATAGTAAGTCGACGGCGATACTGTTGAGACCCCAAAAAGCGGGCCCAGTAATTGCTAGCAACAGTCCTTTAGTTCGATTTGACATGAATTTCCCCCGCGTAATCTGATGTATTGGCTAAGTGATTCAGCACAACACGTAATTTAATAATTGTAACAAAAAATTGAGCGAAAACAACTAGGTCGAAGCGCCGATTTGTGCTATTATGAAAAGCAGTGGTTCGTAACCATCCCACTCCCACAACTTACTGTGGAATAAAAAACTAGGAGTAAATAAAAATGGACGTAAAGAAGAATCATTTGCGGACGCGTGAAATCTCATTGATTGGCGTGGTAGCCGCATTATATGTTGCAATTACTTTATTGATCGCACCGATGGCATATGGACAGTTGCAATTACGCTTGTCAGAAGGCTTCAATCATTTGGCGGTCTTTAACAAACGCTACATCTGGGCCCTTTCAATCGGTGTCTTGATTGCCAATATGTTCTCACCGCTTGGGATTATCGATGTAATCTTTGGAACGCTGGGAACACTGGTGATGACGACGATTTCGTATTTCTTGACTCGTAAAATGAAGAGCGTTGTGAAGCGTTTGATTGTCAGCACGGTGATTGACACTTTGATGATGTGGAGTGTCGCAGTTGAATTATACTTCGTCGCTAAGGCACCATTCTGGCTGACGTACGGCTGGGTTGCGCTTGGAGAACTAGTTTCATTAATCTTTGGCGCAGTGTTAATTTATGTTTTGAGTAAGCGCATGGATTTGAGCAAATAAAGCTAAGATGGAGCATTCAGATGATTACCCAAAATTATGAGAATCAAACAGTTTTAATTACGGGAGCTGCATCAGGAATTGGGTTTGCACAAACCGAGGTCTATCTCGAAGCTGGTGCGCATGTCATTGGTGTCGATAAGGCTGTCATTGGGCTCGTACATCCGCAGCTTGAAACTGTGCAAATTGATTTGGCTGATCAAAATGCGGTTGAAATATGGCTGAATAGCACTGACTTGAGTAATGTTGATGTGTTCTTGAGCACTGCGGGTGTGTTAGACGAATATATGCCGGCTTTAAAGACTGATTTTAACGCGATGAAAAAAATCATGGCAGTCAACGTTGATGCGCCGGTTCAAATTACGTTGGCGATTCTTGGTTCAATGATTCAGCACGGGCACGGCGAGATTGTGTACATGGCATCAATTGCCGGGCAAGTTGCTGGTGGCGGTGGTGCGGCGTATACGATGTCAAAGCATGCACTGGTTGGTTGGATGCGTCAATTGGCGCTTGATTATGCTGATGAAAATATTCATATCAATGCGATTGCACCAGGAGCTATTAACACGGCAATGAATTCCGCAGATTTCGCTGGCGATGGAGCAATGGCCAAAGAAGTCGCACAGCAAACGCCGATTCATCGGTGGGCAAATGCGGATGAAGTCGCTAACTTGACGTTGTATCTAACGAGCCCAGAAGCAAGTTACGTGCAGGGACAGATGTTGACGATTGATGGTGGTTGGACAATTAAATGATAAATTAAAATCCAGATGGGCAAGTTCGCTCGTCTGGATTTTTTCGGTACTAGTCAGCTTGTATTAGTTGATGCGTTGGTATAGGTAGATTTGTTGCCAGCGATCGTAGTTCCAACCGCCTTCAACTGAGAAATTTTGTAAAGTTCTTCCAGAGTACTTAAAATTAATATTTCTCATAACCCATTCATGGTTAGTAACTACACCAGTAATTTTATTTTTGTCCTGATAACGCCAATCTTCAACAGTTTCTGAATGAGCCGAAATTGTTTGTATCACTAATCCAGCTGATAAGCCTAGAACAACGATACCAAGGAGATTAAATGCTTTAGATAAATTTTTCATAATATTTTCCTTTTTAAGTAAATTATAGACGTTGTGAAATTCTATTTTGCATAGTTCGAATGCTTAACAAAATTAAAATATAAATTATTGAAACGATGCAACCTTGTGTGAAATTTGCGCTATAGTTGTGGGTCATGAATGCAACGTGCAAATTTGCAACAAATCCTCCAAGTAGGTATACGCCCGGGAGTAAATGCACAATTGGGTGAACTACCGGAAAAAAGATTGGTGAAATTGTTTGTAAAAAGGTTAGAAGCAAAGTAAGCATAATTGTAATAATTTTATTTTTAAAAATGAAACTGATAACTTGAGCTAATAATAAGAATGCAAGAATACCTAAAATTTGTAAAATAATTCCCTGACACAAAATGATCCAAATTGGAGAAATTTTAACTTTTGTTAGGTATTCAATCGCAACAGGGTACTGCATGCTTCCAAAGCCATGTGTAAGAGTTCCAATGACTAATGATATGAAAATAATCATGAGGTAAATGACTAATCCAGCAAGGAAAGTTGCAATTAATTTAGAATTATCAAGGCGCTTATTTGATATGGGGAAAAGTTGATCCATATTTTTATTATGCTGATATTTCACAGTAAATTTACCAGAAAGCATAAAAATCATAATAGCGACGAATAACTCAGGAAAGAGACTAGTTAGACTATCGAAGACCAATCCTAATCCAGATAAACCACGTCCAATCATATCAGGGTATACATTATGATTTTGGACAAATTTTAGAATCTTTTTTTCTCTTTTCACATAGATTAAACCTGCATCTTGAGAATAATCTACACGATTTTTTTTCGCGTAAGCAAGATCACGGTCTAAAATATTAATCCGATATTTGGCTGCTTCTGCCCAATTATGGGATGAAAAAGCTTTTTGTGATTTTTGCATTGTGTTTGTTTCATTAATTAACCATTTTGGAATTTCCTTGTGCTCTGATTTTAATTCTTTCATATAACTTTGATTAGCTGAAATGTTCTCGGATAGAATCCCGGAAATACTTGTAGTTTTTGCTGAGTTACTCTGACCAATGTAAAATCCACCAATGATAAGTGCAATCATGATTGTTGATACATAAAACACCTTCTTACGCACCAAACTTCTAAATTCAAATCTAATTAGCTTGTTCAATTAACTCACCTCCCTTCAACGTCAACTTGATAGAATCAATTTCTTCCAAGTCAGCTGGTTGATGGGTCACAAAAACGATCATCTTGTTGCTTTTTGTCATCTCGTTTTGCAAAAGTGTGACTAGGATTTCTAAATTAACTTCATCGAGACCGTTGTTGAGCTCATCCACAAACCAACAGTCGGTGTCGCTCACCATGTACAATGCGGTCATCAACATCTTACGCATCCCCAGCGAATAGCCACCAACTCGGCGATTGATATATTCAGTCATATTTAATTCTTCAACAAGCGGATCAATCTCTACGTCGCTTTGCCAAATGTACTTTATGTACTCTAAATATTCGCGTCCCTTCATGACCTCATCAAACTCATAATCGTTTGGAAGATAAAAGACATCTTTTTTCGGAAGTGTGCTTTCAATCGAACCTTGAAATGGAACAAGGCTAAAGATCGCGTTGAGTAAAGTTGATTTACCAGAACCATTGCGCGCCTGAATCAGGTAAAATTGATTCTCCTTAAATATGTAATTCACATTTTGTAAAACTTTATTTTTGGAGAAAGTAACGGACAAGTCTTTGATTTTTAGCATAGTGACTCCTTTTTTCTATAAATTCACAATTGTCATAATATAAGTTATTTTATATGATGATTATGCGCAAATTATGAATATTTGCAGAAGAAAGCGGTTTCATTTAAAATGCAGGGTAAAAAGTCAGCCTCCAAAATGATTTTCAAAATCATAAAACGCCTTAATATAAGCTTAAAAGTGATTTTGCCACTTTGCAAAAATCAGGAAAAACTCCAATTTACAGGATTTTAAACAAAACTCGAAATACCGGATTTCCAACAATGTAAACGGTTACTTAGGATTAAATGCAAAAACTTTATGAAAAAAGTTTGCCTTAATTATGATTTTATGTAGATAATTTTCTTGTAGCAAAATACAAAAATTTATCACAAAATAGGATGGTACATAAGTAATGCGTAATAAGCGAATGAAGCAAGCAGGAATTGTTTTGGTCACAACATTGGCCCTGGGAACTGGAACGAGCAAGTTGTTTGCGAACTCTACTACAGATGGTCAAGCACAAAATGGAAATCAGATTCAATTGTCAGTGCGACCTGAAACAATGTTTTGTTCAGACTCATCAATTAAGCACAGCGATGAAGCAGTTGTAAATGTTCCCAACACGGCATTGACTAATAACGAATATCCAAAAGCGAATGTCTACGATCAAAAGTTGGCCCAAGTTGGAGCAGTTTTGAGTCAATCTGCATATTCTAAGAGCGCGACAGATGACATTGCTCCTGGCTACACGAATAAAGACCTCAAGATTTTAGGATATAGTGATATTCAATTGTACGATTTTGATTTAAAGACGAACGAACAAAAAGTTGATTCGGAAAGTAATATTGCTTTTACAATCGCTCACAAGACTACAGAAATTGATGGACACAAGGCAAATGCATTTGCGATTATTTTACGCGGGACGCCAACCAGTAAGGAATGGAAGGGTAATTTCCGCTATAAGGACGGATTCGGCGACAAATACGCTCAATTCTGGGAGAACAACATTTATTCATTGAGCAAGAAAGTCCATGCAACGTTTGAAGAATATTGCCAAGCGCATGAAGAAGATATTGCACCACAAGTGACAAACAAGATCTTTATCACTGGACATAGCCGTGGTGGTGGGACTTCAGAATGTTTGGGCTACATGCTGGACAAAGATTCTCAAAACAACACTGGCTTGATGGCTGCGCATAGTGCCATCAACGCAAATAACACAGCGATTAACAAGGAAAACGTGCTGGTTTATGCTTTGGCACCAACGCAAGCTTTCCGGCCAGAAGGGGATGATACGTCAGCAGAAACTGAAATCAATGCAAATCAAGATGGAGCATATAATAATATTCAAGTCATTGTAAATCCGCTTGACTTCGTGCCAACTAATCCTACGAACCAATGGGGTTACCAACACGTGGGAACTGTTCACAAGTTGTTTGACGCAGACAAGATTACATCAGCTCAATATGAAGAAGGTTTGATCGGTTTGCAAAAGGTTGCGAAGTTGAGGGATGGAAAGACATTGTTCACACCACAAGCCATTGAAAATATGATTGGTAAGAACAAGGAGTTCAAGACGATTGCCGACCGAAAGGCTCACGACAAAGATGGCATCTTGCAATTACGTGAAGCATTGGATCAAATTTGCCCTAACTTGAGCACTTATGATACTCCACAAACTTTCCAAATCAGTGATGGTAGCGCAGTTAAGACATACAGCTTCTCATTACACGAATTCTTTAATTCATATGTTGTTTCATTTTATGGCGGGAAAGCCTTTGACAATGAGACATTCCATGATGTTGTTGGCTATTTGATGAACCCAAGCATCAAGCAAACTGATCCAGTCGCATTAGCATATCAAAAGTTGTTGGCACACCTTCCAACGTCACCAGATGGACCAAACATTGGACAACATTTGTGCACGACATATATGGGATGGTTGTTTAGCACAAAGACGGTTGATTAAGAATTTCAAAATAAACATTGTCTTAATGCCGAAAAATTTGTAAAATAAAGGAGTTAGAGTTTTAACTCTTGCCCATGTAGCATAATGGATAGTGCAAAGGAGTTCTAACCCTGGGATGAGGGTTCGATTCCCCCCATGGGCACTCGGGTGGTTTAAAAAGAGTCTCTGTTATACCGGCGAACAAAGCTGTGTATGATGGAGTTTTTTGTTTTCTAACATCTTGATTATTACAAAATGTAATAACTTATTGAAAGCTTGAAGTGACAGGTATTTAGCCGAAATAATTAAGAAAAATATAACAGTGTATTTCGACAAAAAAAATTCAAATTAATATGATATGGTAATTGATAGTGAAAATAAATACATGCCGATTTAGCGAATTTATTTTCATGAAATATCAAAGAAATAAGCAATATTTTGCTAATATATTTTAGGATGGAAATGATGGCAACTACAACTATTACTTTAGGTAAATATATCGCAGCACGAATTGAGCAACTTCAAACCGAATATTTGTTTGGTTTGCCAGGCGATTTTAATTTGGCACTTTTGGATGAGATGTTGACTAATGAAAATTTGCATTGGGTTGCAAATGCGAACGAACTGAATGCCAGTTACGCTGCAGATGCCTATGCTCGAGCTAACAAAAAACTAGGTGTGCTCTTTACGACATACGGTGTTGGTGAATTGTCAGCTGTCAACGGAATTGCAGGTTCATACGCTGAATACGGTCCGGTCTTGCATATTGTCGGAACGCCAGCTTTGGCTAAAGTTGAAAGCGGAAAGCATTTACATCATACAATTACAGATGGTAAGTACGACCATTTTGCCAAGATTTTTGATGAAATCACGGTTGACAGTTTGTTGATTCAATCAGCTGATTTGGATGATTTGCAAAAACTAGTTGACCGTATTGATGCCATTTTCAAAAATATTTTGACAAATTCACGGCCTGGTTATTTAGCTGTGCCACAAGATTTGGTTTATTTAGAAGTTCCTGCGGCTAATTTGGATCACACGTTGGAAGCAGAGGGAGCAGACAAGTTAGCAGTTGCACAATTCAAGCATGATTTGGAATTGCAACTTAAAGATCACGTTGCCAACGATAAGCAAAAGTTTACTTCACTGGCAGGGATGTTGAACTATCGTCGCAACACTGCTGAGTCTGTACTAGCATTGGCGGACACTGGTAAAATTAACATCGCCTTCCAACCTAATTCACGGACGTTGATTCCTGAAGAGCATCCGGCTAACATTGGTTTGTATCTTGGTGGGATTACGCCGAATAAAGAAGTTAAAGAAGCTGTTGATAACGCTAAGCCACTATTTTTGATTGGAACTGTGCTTGGCGAGATGAGCATGGGTAATTTCACAAATAAATTTGACGAATATAGTGTCATTGAATTGGGAATTAATGCAGCACGAATTGGTTTAGCTGAGTATCCGAATGTACCGTTGGATGAAAGTTTACCAATTTTGGTAGAAATCGTTGAACAGTTGGATGTAGAAGTTAACAATCCGGTCAAGGAGACAGCGCAACTAGAACTAAATCAAATTACTGGTGAGTTAAATAGCGCTACTTTCTGGGCGAATATGGAAAACTTCTTTGCGCAATCAACAACGCATGATGCGATTCTTCCTGAAATGGGAACAACCTTCTTTGGAATTATCGATGTAAAGCTGCCAAAGAACTCAAATTATTTGTCACAACATTTGTGGGCATCAATCGGCTACACGTTGCCTGCTGTTCTTGGAGTTGGGTTGGCGCAAAAGGATGTCCGGCCAATCTTGATTATTGGGGATGGATCAACTCAATTGACTGTTCAAGAACTTGGTACAATTGAACGTTGGGGAATCAAGCCAATAATTATCATGCTCAACAATGCTGGGTATACGATTGAGCGAGCAATTCAAAATCCGTATGCGATTTATCATGAGATTACTTCATGGGATCATAACCTGGTCGTAAAGGGCTTGATGCCAAGTGCCAATGTCTATGATGTTTTGTCAAATGATGATCTGACAAATGCATTGCAACAAGCAAATGAAAAGCAAGACGAAACTCATTTCTTGAATGTTCGCTTGGATCCTCAAGATTTGCCACCAGTAATGAAAGAATTCTTTAAGTAGGGTGTTTCACAACTAGTACAACGCAGTAAATAAAAATGAAAGCTAGAACGCAAACTCTGTCAAATGAGCTGGTTGTTCTGGCTTTTTCTGTTAAAATAAAGCTATGAATAATTTAAAAACAATCCGCGAGTTCTTCGCGTTGAGCTTGTCACAAGCTAGTGTAGCACTGCAAATCACTAAAGAAAATTTAACCGGTTTTGAAGATGGTTCGATTCAACCATCTGTTTTAGAATGGCAAAAATTATCTGAGTTTTATGCAGACAAATTTCACGTTCAGGCTGTAGACGAACATGTTGAGCCAATTCATTTTCGCCTGAGTGTTGATTATCTGATGAATATTGGGCTGACGATTAACGACCTAATTGCAATTAAGTGGTACTTTGAAAATACGCGTCCTGAGTTGGGCGAGTTTTCATTGACGTTGTATGATGTGAATAATGCTTCAATCGAACGGCGCACTTCAGAAATTAAAGACATTGTGGATCAATTTGCTGGGTATGTTTTATTGAATCACGATGGGACCATGAACCAGTTTATTGATGAAAGAAATAATAATCACGTGTCTGATTGGCGTTTGATTTTGTACAAGAATGAGCAATTAATCATTGATGTGACGGAACAGTTGGTGACATTTGAAACTTTGGTTAATTATTCGATCATGTAACGCGTAGGGCTAGTTGTGCAAGATGTTGGTCGCTTTTCATGAACGTTTCTTTCAAATTTTCATAAATGGCTTAGTCTTTGATATAATGAACGCAAGAGATTTTATGAAAGGATTGCCAATTATGGAAGTATTAGAGCGTGCATACGCCAAACTTAATATTAGTCTAGATACGCCATATCTGCATTCGGATGGCGTACAAGAGTGGGATATGCTCATGGTCGCAATTGATTTAGCAGATACAGTGACAGTGCGAACGACGACTGAGCATTCAGAGATTGTGATTGATTCTACTTCTGGTTTGTTGCCGTCAAATGAGCGAAACCTAGCATATCAAGCTGCCCAAATTATGCGAGAATTGGCCCAGTCTAATGATGGTGTTGAAATTCACATTGATAAGCGGATCCCAATTGCAGCTGGGCTCGGTGGCGGTTCATCAGATGCAGCAGCAGTTTTGCGAGCACTAAATCAAATTTGGAATTTGCAAATGAACGAAGCACAACTGGCCAAAGAAGGTCTCAAGATTGATGCAGATGTTCCTTTTTGCGTTTATTCGCGGCCGGCGCAAGTCACTGGACGGGGCGAAGTTGTTACACCGTTAAATAAAAAAATGCCACCGATTCATTTTGTGATTGCAAAACCTTCTGTGAGTGTTTCTACGCCAAAGCTACTGCGTTTGGTTAATTATGATCAGTTAGAGCACGGTAATATGCAAAAATTAATGGACGCCGTAGAGCAAGGTGATTATAGTGCAGTTGCGGAAAATATGTTTAATGTCTTGGAACCAGTGACGGCAAAGCAATTTCCTGAAATCATGAGAATCAAAAATAAGATGATTCAGTTTGGGGCGGATGCGTCACAAATGTCAGGAACGGGGCCGACTGTCTTTGGGATTACGACAAAAGCAAGTCGCGCTAAACATATTTATAATGGGCTAAAAGGCTTTGTAGACGAGGCTTATATCACAGGTTTGGTCAATTAATTTTAAAACACGTCAGATTTGGCGTGTTTTCTTTTGGAATTCGTTTTATAATATAGATATAAATGGTATAGACCACGGCTGATTAGGAGGGAGAATGAAATGAGTAAAGTTATCACTAATGCTAAGATTTACACGGGGACCGGCGCTCAGCCAGTAATTAAAAATGGGTTCATTCGATTTGGTGAGCAAATTGAGGCACTTGGAGCAATGAGTGAATTTGTTCAAAAAGATAATGATGAAGTCAGTGATGTCGATGGAGCGGTCCTTGTACCAGGCTTTATTGACGTGCATACCCATGGTGCGTATGGCTTTGACACGATGGATGGAAATGCTGATGAAATTGTACAGATGGTACGCGATGAAATTACTGAGGGAATCACATCAGTTTTTCCAACGACGATGACACAAAGCATTGAGCACATTGATCATTCGATGAAAGCGGTCAATATCGCAGCTAAACAGGAGCCTGCGATTATGGGAGTTCATCTTGAGGGCCCATTTATTAATCCGCATTTTAAGGGGGCACAACCTGAGCAATACATTATTGCCCCAAGTGCTGAGTTGGTAGAACGTTGGAATAAACTGTCTGGGAACCGGGTGCGCTTGATTACGTACGCGCCGGAAAAGGCAGAAAATTTAACTGAGTTTGAAGTTTATCTGCGTGACCACAATATTATTGGATCAGTTGGGCATTCGGATGCAACGCGCGACTTTTTGCAGGCAAATTCAAAAGTTAAGCATGTGACACATCTGTATAATGCACAACGGCCAATGAAGCATCGCGATCCAGGTGTGACCGGTCATGCAATGTTGGATGAAGATATCTATGCTGAAATGATTGTTGATGGCTTCCACATCGCTCCTGATATGGTCAAGATTGCCTTTAAGTTAAAGGGAGCCAAGCGGATTGACTTGATTACTGATTCGATGCGGGCTAAGGGGCTTGGCGAAGGTGTTTCTGAATTAGGTGGTCAAAAAGTTTGGGTCAAAGACGGACAGGCCCGGCTCGAAGATGGAACGTTGGCTGGATCAGTTTTGCAGTTTAAGAATGCATTTTTGAATATGATGGCATTTACTGGTGCAACGGTTGAAGAGGCCGTGCATATGTCTTCTGTCAACATGGCAACAGAGTTTGGCTTGACTGACAAGGGAACGCTAGAAGTTGGTAAGGCAGCTGATTTAAACGTCTTTGATGGCGCATTAACTGAATTACAAGCTACGTACAGCATGGGACGTAAATTTACGCCGGCAGACGCAGTGGTGAAAAAATAATATAATTTTCATTGATTAAAAATAACAGTTCCAATAAAAGGGGATCGCGATGGTCGCACCAATTTACATTCAAATTCATGATGAACTTAAAGAAGCAATTGACTCGGGTCGATGGGCTGCAGGAGATCGGATTCCTTCAGAACGTGAACTATCTGAGCAATTTGGTGTTTCACGAATGACGTTGCGGCAAGCAGTCATGCTATTAGTGGACGAAAATTATCTGGAACGTCGCGTTGGATCAGGGACATTTGTTGCAACCGCTCGTGTGCAAGAAAGTTTGGACAGTAATTCGTCATTTACGGAAATGATGGCAGCGGCTGGCAAGCAAGCTTCTTCAAAAGTAATCACTTATAAAAGTGCGACGCCGACTCCTCAAGAAGCAAACGAATTAAAATTAAACTCCGGCGAAAGCGTTTTGCGAATGGAGCGGGTGCGTTATGGTGATGCTGAGCCGATCGCCTTTGAAGTTGCGAGTGTTCCGGCCAAATTGTTAAAGGGAGTGGCCAAAGAAACAGTGACTGCATCTTTGTATCAAGCATTGACTAGTAATGGTTTAATTGTTGGACAGGCCCGGCGCATTTTAACTGCAGGCATGGCTCAAGAACAGGTGGCAGAATTGCTTGAAATTAGGACCGGCGAACCAGTGCTGATCATGAATCAATTAACCAGCGATATAAATGGTGTGCCGTTTGAATTTGTGCGTACTCAATATGTTGGGAGTCGCTTTGAATTCCAATTGTGATTTAGTAGCACGATATTGTGTTTTACTTGATCATCTTCGCTAAAGATTCTTTACAATCAATCAAAAGCCTGAACCAACAGCGCACTCATCAAGCGATAATGGAAAATTCTTCTTTACATGAAGGACCGTTTTTGTTAAACTATTAGAAGTGTTGAAAACTGCAGCGGATTGTCCGTAAGCTCGTCAACAATTTATCGTCCTCGTTTCAATTAAATGGCGAGGCCTCACTAGTACCCGCGCTGCAGCGGTGAAAGTTTGGATAAATTGCACGAATATGAGGCAATTCTCTAGAATGAATTCACACAAATAAAATTCTGGAGGACATTTAATATGTCACGTTATACTGGTCCTAAGTACCGTATCTCACGTCGTTTGGGTGTTTCTTTGTCAGGTACTGGTAAAGAAATCGCTCGCCGTAACTATGCACCTGGAGATCACGGTGCCGGACGTCGCGCTAAGCTTTCTGATTACGGAACTCAATTGCGCGAAAAGCAAAAGGTTCGTTTCACTTACGGTTTGACAGAACGTCAATTCCACAACTTGTTCAACAAAGCTGGACAAGTTCGTAAGGGTCTTCACGGTACCAACTTCTTGATCTTGTTGGAAACTCGTTTGGACAATATCGTTTATCGTTTGGGATTGGCATCAACTCGCCAACAAGCCCGTCAATTAGTTAACCACGGCCACATTTTGGTTGATGGTAAGCGCGTTGATATTCCTTCATATGAAGTGAAGGTCGGACAAGAAATCTCAGTTCGCGAAAAGTCACAAAAGAACGTTTACATCTTGGCATCTGTTGAATCACAATTCGGACACTTGCCATTCGTAGACTTCGACAAGGACGCTCTTAAGGGAACTTTGACTCGTTTGCCTGAACGTGAAGAGTTGGACGGAGACTTTAACGAAGCACTAATCGTTGAATACTACAACAAGTTGGGATAATTCTTTATCACCAGTTTGCTACGAAGCACAGAGCTCTTGGGTTCTGTGCTTTTTACTTGCCAATTTTATTCAAATTATGCAAACCAAATCTCCAATTCTCCGTGTTATTATTAAATATAAAACTATGATTGGGGTAATGGATATGCACGTAGAATTAGAATACATCTTACGGGTTATCGTCGCTGGGATGTGTGGGTTCGTTCTTGGCTATGAACGTAAGGGACGCCTGAAAAATGCCGGAGTTCGTACACATATGATTGTGGCAATGGGAGCGGCATTGATTTTGATTGTGTCGAAATACGGTTTCAATGATATTTTAGGTGTGGCCGGGGTGAGTTTGAACCCTGCGCAGATTGCCGGACAAATCGTCAGTGGAATTGGTTTCTTGGGAGCTGGCTTGATCTTTGCTCGCAATGGTGTCGTGAATGGCTTGACAACGGCGGCCGGAGTTTGGGCGGTTGCCGGAGTGGGGATGGCGATCGGCTCAGGGATGTACGTGATTGGAATTGCAACCACAGTGATCATCTTGATTGTGCAGTCATTTCTACGGGCTAGCGAAAAGTGGATGCATTTGCCGAGTGAAGTCTCGCTGATATTTAAATTGAAAAATGAAAATAATGCTGTTGAACAGATTTTAAATAGTCTAGAAAAAATTGGTATTGAGACAGTTGGCCTCGAATCAACTAAGCATCCTGATTTTATTGACTTGACCGTTGCAGTTAAAATGAAAAAGGAACATGGCTTGAAGGATGTTTTGATTAAGCTTGAAAAAGAGCCTGTCGTCGAATCAATCGCATGTACAGGACAACACTAAAAAAAGCCAGCCCGTGAGCTGGTTTTTTGATTGAAAAATTTAGTGAGCGACCAAGAACAAGAAGATCAAGAAGATGACAGCCAAAACGTACATCATAATTGGGACTTCTTTTCCACGCTTCGTTGCGATCATCGTCATTGGGTAAAGGATGAACCCAAGCGCGATTCCATCAGAGATTGAGTACGTGAACGGCATTCCGATCACAATCAAGAATGCTGGTGCAGCAATTGCAAAGTCTTGCCAGTTAACCTTCTTCAAGCTCTCGGCCATCAAAACTCCAACCACGACAAGGGCCGGTGCGGTCACTTGTGGTGTAACAACGGTCAAGAGTGGTGAGAAGAGCAAGGCGAACAGGAACAAAACTCCAGTATAGACGGAGGTCAAACCTGAACGTCCACCAATGGCGATTCCTGATGATGATTCTACATATGCTGAAGTTGGTGAAGTTCCAATCACAGCTCCAACAGTCATTCCAACCGCGTCGGCCATCAAAGCTTTTCCGGCACGAGGCATTTGACCATCTTTCATGAAGCCGGCTTGTGTTGCAAGTCCGATCATAGTTCCAGCAGTGTCAAAGAATGTCACGATCAAGAATGTCAAAACAACTGTCCAAAGTTGGAAAGTATTTATGTCACCAAGATGCTTAATTGATTCGCCAAATGTTGGTGCCAAAGATGGAGCAGACGAAATCAAGTGTGTTGGCAAGTCAATCAAGCCAAACAAAATTCCAACAATTGATGTCAAGACCATTCCGATAAAGATTGCGGCAGGAGTCTTACGGGCCATCAAGACGAATGTCACAATGATTCCAAAAATAGTTAGCAGTGAAGTTCCAGAAGTCAATGATCCAAGTGAAACCATCGTGTCCTTATTTGCGACAATCAAACCAGCATCGTGCAAACCGATAAAGGCAATGAAAAGCCCGATTCCAGCAGCAATTGCGACCTTTAAGTCTTGTGGAATCAAATTGATGATTTTTTCACGGACCTTAAAGAAAGTCAAAACCAAGAAAATTAAAGCAGCAACCAAAACTCCGGCCATCGCTGTTTGCCAAGGAATTTTCATCCCGATGACAACTGAGTAAGCAAAGAATGCGTTCACACCAAGCCCAGGAGCGATTGCGATTGGATATTTAGCCACGACACCCATGAAGATGGTGGCAACCGCAGTCGCGATTCCTGTTGCCGTAAAGACGGCTCCCTTGTCCATCCCGGCAGCGCCAAGAACAGTTGGGTTAACGAATAAAATGTACGCCATTGAGACGAAGGTAGTGACACCTGCAATTAATTCGCGGCGATGAGTCGTCTTGAGCTCATCCAGTTGGAAGTAACGGGCGATGAAATTCATGATAAGTTCTCCTATATTCGAATGATAAAGAATTGCTAACAGGATTATTATGAAGACCAAAAGTAAGTTAGTCAAGTAAAAAACGAACATTAATCGCATTAATTTGAAATTCATTCGCAGATTTACACAAGATAATATTGAAAAATTGTTAAAATGTTGCTAAAATGGATAAGGTTGTTAAGTGCGGACAGAATCACAATTGTCAGCACACGTCTTAGATATATGGGAGGCCGATATGGCAGGAATTGTAGTTGTTGGGAGTCAATGGGGTGATGAAGGTAAGGGTAAGATTACCAACTTTATCGCACGCGATGCAGATATGGTGGTACGTTACCAAGGGGGAAACAATGCTGGTCACACCATCTATGTGAATGGCGAAAAGTTTGAACTATCTTCAATCCCATCTGGAATTTTTGATCCCAAGAAATTAGCTGTGATTGGGAATGGCTCAGTTGTAAATCCTAAGGCCTTGCTTGAAGAATTAGCTTCGATTCATGTTAAGGGTGTTACGACGGATAATTTGCGGATTTCTGATCGCGCGCACGTTATTTTCCCATATCATATTTTGATTGATAAGCTTGCTGATGCTAAAAAAGGTGACAGCAAGATTGGGACGACTGGTCGTGGAATTGGTCCAGCGTACATGGACAAGGCTGCTCGGACTGGTATTCGCGTGGTTGATTTGCTTGACGAAGAAGTTTTACGCGAACGTTTGACGACGGTTTTGGCAGAAAAAAATGAATTGTTAGAAAAAATTTATGAACACGAGCCACTTGAAGTCGAGCCATTGGTCCAAGAATTTTATGCTTACGGTCAAAAGTTGGCGCCCTATGTAGCTGATACTGCCGTGTTGGCCAATGAATATCTCGAACAAGGCAAGCGCGTTTTGTTTGAAGGTGCACAAGGGGCATTGCTTGATATTGACCACGGAACTTATCCATATGTAACTTCATCTTCTCCGGTTGGTGGTGGTGCAACAATTGGTGCAGGAGTTGGTCCAACAAAGATTCAACGTGTTGTAGGTGTTTTGAAGGCTTATACTTCACGAGTTGGTGATGGTCCTTTCCCAACTGAATTGTTTGATGCTGTGGGTGATCGGATTCGAGAAGTCGCTCATGAATACGGTGTTGTCACTGGACGTCCCCGTCGGATTGGTTGGCTTGATACTGTCATCATGCGTCATTCAGCGCGAATTGGTGGATTTACGCATATTGCATTGAACTCATTAGATGTATTGTCAGGTTTGGATACTGTTAAGATTGCGGTTGCTTACGAATTGGATGGCAAGAAATTAACGCATTATCCTGCGTCATTGGGCGATATTCGCCGTGCTAAGCCAGTCTATGAAGAATTGCCAGGTTGGGAAGAAGATATTACTGATGTGAAGCGTCGTGAGGATTTGCCTGAAAATGCGCAAAAGTATTTGCAACGCGTTGAAGAATTGGTTGGAGTTCCTTTGTACACCTTTGCGGTTGGTCCATCAAACGAGCAAACGAACGTCCTCTTTGATATTTGGAAGGATGCTGAGGCTTAAAAATGGGAATGAAACTTGGACGCACAGTTGTTACGACCGAAGAAATCGCTGAGATGGTTCCTCGGATTGCCAATGAAATCAAAGCCGAATGTGGTGCAGATCTTGATAATGCATTGTTTGTTGGAATCATGAAAGGCGCATATATCTGGATGTCTGATCTCTTGCGTGAGATTGGTGGCGATGTTCAAATGGATTATATTCACGTGTCTAGTTATGCCAGCGACCAATCAACTGGTGTGGTGACGGTGGTGAAAGATATTCAACAAGAGATACAAGGCCGTGTTGTAGTCTTGCTTGATGAAGTCATTGACACTGGACTGACTTTGCAATATTTGAAGAGAGAGTTACTTGCTCGCGGTGCTAAGAAGGTTTTGCTGGCCGTTGCGACCGATAAGCGCGAAGAAATTGGTGCAGATGAGATTAAAGCTGATTTCGTGGGGATGCAAGTGCCAAATGAATTTTTGGTTGGCTATGGGATGGATTATAATGACCATTACCGCAACCTTGGCTATGTGGCAGTTTTGGAACTAACTGAAGACTAAAATAAAGCACCAGCGACTCGATTTTTAAAAAGAGTTGACTGGTGTTTTTGAATTTATCAGAAATTTAATGTGCTTGTTGCATAAACACTAACAAGATCGTGATTGCCTGTAACACGGTGAAAAATGACATGCGATAACGTTGCTTTAAATCTAAATTGATGAGCACCATCCACGTCGCAATTAAGATTAACGTTGCCAATAAGGTCCAAAGATTCCACGGTAGCGACAAAATATTGAGCAGGAACATCACGCCAAAGACCAGTGCAGTAACCCGTTTCTTTTGGCCTTCTGGAATGAAAATAACGCTCATAAAGAAGAGATAACTTAGCAACAATGGTAGCAGACTAACTAAGAATGGTTTAGTCAAAAACGTATTTTGTTGGTAAAAGATTACCACCGGTAGCGACAGGGTTGAGAGGCCTGAAAATAAAATCAAGCCGAAAATATTTTGCAAATTCAACCACTTCAGATGGATTGCCACGAGCGCCACAGGTAGGAGTGTGAGCAAGATAATTTGATGAATTGTCATTTCTTTATATAGAAAATAGAGCAAAATGAAGGGTATTATTAAAAATAGAAAGTTTAGCCAGCCGACAAAACGGCGATTGAATGTAAAGAAGATTGTTAACGCCAAGAAAAATGAATAAGTCAGCAAGAGAGGGTTGTTTTGCCATTGACCAGCACTCAATCCTTTAGAATAAATCAGCGGATAAACCCACCAAATTAAGATTTGGGCGACTACGCTAAAGATGACGGAGAACCATGGTATTTGCTTGTAGATTGGCTTTTTAGGCGCAACAGGGTGGTTGATAAATTGTTCGGGTTGTTCTGCTGTAAATTGCGAATCCATAATGGAACTCCTTTTTTAAAGTTTTTAATGTAACGTTTAACAAACTCTTGTATAATTTAAGATACGGGTTGATAAATTAACAGAGTGATGAATTAATCTTTATTTTACCAAATTTAAACGGTTAGAGTTTATCTGACATAGTTAACACAACTAATTCATAAGAAACTTGGTGGAAAAATTGGCTAAGCTGGTGGCTATTTTTAATAAATTCAAGGCTCAAATTTTATATCTCATCTTTGGAGTATCGAGCACGCTTGTTAATATAATTGTATATTACATTATGCATCGCTTAGGATCTCCGTATCAATTTTCATATTGGATGGCTTGGTTTTGGGCAGTTTTGTTTGCCTATTTGACTAATCGGGTATGGGTCTTTAACTCAAAAGCTACTGGGATTAAGCAAATTAGCATGGAAGTAATTAACTTTTATTTAGCACGAATATTGACCGGCCTGATTGGAATTGGGATTATGTATATTGGAGTCAGTCTTTTACATCAAAACGATTTACTTTGGAACTTAATTCAAAACGTTTTTGTGATTTTAACAAATTATGCGTTGAGTAAGTGGTTCATTTTTCAGGCAAAGGAGCAAATTAAGAAATGACAATTAAATTAATCGCAACTGATATGGACGGAACGTTGCTTCGGACGGATAAGACGTTTGACTATGCTCGTTTTGAAGATCTCTTAGATCAAATGGACGAACGCGGGATAAAGATGGTTGCGGCGAGCGGAAATCAAGTTAAACAGCTACAAGCATACTTTAATCCGGTTAATCCAGACCGTTTGACGTATGTTTCAAGTAATGGTGCAATGGTTTCTGATCATAATGGAGTTCTGTACAAGCGTCCGGTTTCAAAAGAGTCACTCCAACGAATCTTGAATTGGAATCGTGAAAACCATGCAATGATGGAAAACCTGATTGTTCTTTCAGGAACAGATGCAGCCTACGTTTCAAACCACGCAACTCCTGAAATGATTGAACTGGTGTCACAATTTTATGTTAAGGTAATCCAGGTTGAGAAGTTCATGGAAATCGACGACGACATTTTAGTGATTGAGCTTGTTTGGCCCGAAACTGCCAATGTTGTGGAGTATATCCGTGCATTACGAGATGTTTTTGGTGAGGAGTTGCATACAACCGGCTCTGGATTTGGTTCTGTCTCTATTTTAGCAGCAGGAACAACGAAAGAAACCGGTTTGGAAGCCTTGAGCCGAATTTGGAATATTAAGCCAGAAGAAATGGCTGCGTTTGGGGACAATGGAAATGACCTAGAAATGCTGCGCTATGTTGGATTGCCATTTGTGATGCCAAATGCGGAAGACTTCATGAAAGTCAGAATTGATAACATTGCTCTCAATGATAATGAGCATAATGGCGTAATTGATACAATGGAAGCTATTTTGGCCGGTGCCTATGATGAAAATGGTACAATGAAAAGATGATAAATAGTTGAGCAGAAACGTATTACTCAATTAATAATATATAAAGAAACGTGCGCTTGCACAATGATTGGAGAACAATCGTGTTTTTTAAGAAACGAGCACCAAAGAATAATCAAACAATTCAATTAGATTTAAACCGGATTCCACAACATATTGCAATTATTATGGATGGAAATGGGCGCTGGGCCAAGGCCAAAGGATTACCACGGATTGCTGGGCATCAACGCGGAATGGATGTGGTTAAGACTATTACCATTGCAGCAAGTGATTTAGGCGTAAAGGCGTTGACGTTGTATGCTTTCTCAACTGAAAATTGGAAGCGCCCTGAAACCGAAGTGAGTTTTCTAATGAAGCTACCTGGTCGTTTTTTTGAAACATTTGTCCCCGAATTGATTGCTAATAATGTCAAAGTCGAAGTGATGGGTTATATCGATCAGCTTCCTACTGATACGCAAAAAGCAGTTTACGATGCGATTGAACAGACAAAAGACAACACGGGGATGACTTTGAATTTCGCCCTCAATTATGGTGGCCGGGCAGAAATTGTTTCTGGAGTTCAAAAGATTGCCGAACAAGTCAAGGATGGACAAATTCAGCCTGCAGACATTGACGATGAAACGATTGCAGAATCGCTGATGACGGCTCCGCTGGGTGAATATCGTGATCCAGAATTGCTTATTAGAACTAGTGGTGAGGAACGGATTTCAAACTTCCTTTTGTGGCAATTGGCATACAGCGAGATGGTCTTCTTGCAAAAGCATTGGCCAGAAATGACTGCTGAAGAATTAAAGAAAGTAATTGCAATTTATCAAAGTCGCGATCGACGTTTTGGTGGAATTGCTGAAAATAAGAGTGACAAAAAGTAGTCCTGAAAATTCCAAGCAAGGAAAAGGAAAATATTAATTATGAAGACGCGAGTTATAACCGCCATTGTGGCATTGATTATCTTTATTCCGACATTATATCTAGGCGGAGTTGTTTTGCAGGCCGTTGCAGCGATTTTAGCTGTCATTGCCATGAGCGAAGTCGCTTTGATGCGTAAAAAATTATTGGTTTCATTTGAAGCTGTCATCTCAATGTTGGGAGCCGCTTTGATGACACTGCCAAATCAAGTTTGGGATACAGTTAACACACAACTACCAATTCCTGTCCACGCTTCGTCATTGCTGTACATTTTTGTGCTGTTAATGTTGTTCCACACTGTTGTAACCAAGAACCATTTTAATTTTGAAGACGCTGGTGTGTTTACCTTAGCTATGATGTATATCGGAATGGGCTTTCATTTCTTCGTGGAAGCACGTGAAGCTGGCTTGAGCGTGATTTTCTTTGGAATGCTAATCGTGTGGCTGACTGATTCGGGCGCTTATATGATTGGTCGTAAAATTGGAAAGACGCCACTGTCACCACGTTTGAGTCCTAAAAAGACCATCGAAGGTTCAGTCGGTGGAACAGTTGTCGCTACGATTTTGATGACGATTTATGTCTACTTTTTTCCACAAGCTTATAGTTTACCAATTATGATCTTGATTATTATCATCTTGTCAGTTGCTGGCCAATTCGGTGACTTGATTGAATCTGGGTTAAAGCGTTTCTACAAAGTTAAGGATTCTGGAACGATTTTGCCAGGTCACGGTGGGATTTTGGACCGTTTTGATTCAATGCTAATCGTCATGCCAATTCTCTTCTTGCTAGGAGGATTACATTAATGGTCGGAATTATTGCTTTTATCATTGTTTTTGCAGTGGTCGTGTTCATCCATGAGCTCGGCCATTTTGTCGCTGCTAAAAAATCTGGCGTGCGGGTTCGTGAATTTGCGATAGGAATGGGTCCCAAGGTTTTTCAGGTTCGTAAAAATGGAACAACGTACACATTGCGCTTGTTGCCGCTTGGTGGTTATGTGCGAATGGCTGGCCGGGGTGATTTAGACTCTGCAGAATTACAGCCAGGAATGACAATTGTCGTTGTTCGTGAAAATGATGTTGTGACGCGTTTGAATTTATCAGAGCAGACTGAACTTGTCGGCGGAATTTCGTTTACGCTTGATAAGGCAGACTTGGTTGATGAGTTGTTTATTCAGGGTTATCTGGAAGACGATGAAGAAAACCTTGTGAAATGGGCGGTTAGTCCAGATGCGACGATTATTGAGGAAAATGGAACAGAAGTGTTGATTGCACCTCGTTCAACGCATTTGGAATCAGCCAAAGTTTGGCAACGATTAATCATTAACTTTGCTGGCCCATTCATGAATTTCGTATTGGCAACCATCTTGTTCTTTGGACTCGCCTTTGCTGTGCCATCTGTCACAACCACTGTGATCGAACAAGCACAAAAGTCAGCTCCGGCATATTCTGCTGGATTGCGCCATGATGACCAGATTATTAAACTGGATAACAAAAAAATTAATAACTGGCAATCAATGCAAACGTATATCCAAACAACGCCAGAGCACAGTGTCAAAGTTACTTTTATTCGGGATGGCAAGACTAAAACGATTCCGGTGAAGATCAAATTGATGTCTGAAAATGGGCAAAAGTATCAAATGATTGGGATTACGCCAAAGCAATCGACGGCATTTAATGAACGAGTTAAATACGGTGTAAATACAACTGGGCAGGCATTCACACAGATTTTTCATAGTATCAAGGATTTGATTGTGAAGCCTAATTTGAACAAGCTTGGGGGACCCGTTTCAATCTTTAAGACGACTTCTGACGTGAGTTCGCTGGGGATTTTGGCAATTATCAGCTTCACAGCTTGGTTGTCAGTGAATTTGGGATTAATTAATCTGTTCCCAATTCCTGCTCTTGATGGTGGGAAAATTGTGCTAAACGTCATTGAAATGATAGTGCGTCGACCAATTCCAGAGAAGGTTGAAAATTATGTAACAATTGTGGGAGCTGGGATTTTAGTGGTACTAATGGTTGCGGTGACTTGGAACGACATTACAAGGATTTTTCTAAAATGATGTAACCGGCTTGCCATATTGCTATGGTAAAATAAATGAATAATTTTAAGTAGAGCTAAAAAAATAGGATAGGTAATTATGAAACAGTCTAAAGTATTCATTCCAACATTGCGGGAGGCTCCAGCAGATGCTGAGGTTATTTCGCACCAATTAATGTTACGTGCAGGGTATATTCGCCAAGTGTCAGCTGGTGTGTACGCTTATTTGCCACTAGCTCAACGCATTTTAAATAAAATCAATGCCATTATTCGCCAAGAAATGGAAGCAATTGACGCAATCGAAATGTCTGCGCCAATTTTGTTACCGGCTGAACTTTGGGAAGAATCAGGGCGTTATGAAAGCTACGGTCCTGATTTGTTTAAGTTGAAGAATCGCCATGATCGTAAAATGATTTTGGGACCAACGCATGAGGAGACCTTGACTGCGTTGATTCGCGATGATATTAAGTCATACAAGCGCTTGCCTTTGACGATGTACCAAATTCAAACAAAGTTGCGGGATGAACGTCGTCCGCGCTTTGGTTTGTTGCGTGGTCGCGAGTTTATTATGAAGGATGCGTATTCATTTTCAGTTGATCAAGCTGGTTTGGACGAAGCATACAAAAATATGGAGCAGGCTTATATCAATATTTTCAATGCGATTGGCTTGAACTATCGTGTTATCGTTGGTGACGCCGGTGCCATGGGCGGTTCTGATTCAAAGGAATTCTCAGCTCCTGCAGCTGCCGGTGAGGATATTATTGCGTACTCTGATCAGTCAGATTATGCTGCCAATCTTGAAATGGCCAAGGATTTGTATACGCCAGATAAGTCACATGCGGCATTGGCTGACTTAGAAAAGATTGCCACTCCTGAAGTAAAGACGATTGATGAGTTGGCTGCTTATTTGCAAAAGACGCCAGACCAAATCATTAAGTCGATTTTGATGATTGCTGACGAACAACCAATTTTGTTATTGGTTCGTGGTGATTATGAAGTCAATGAAATTAAGGTTGGCCATGTGGTTGGTGCAACTGATTTGCGCATGGCGACTGAAGCTGAATCACAAGAAATTTTAGGTGCCCCATTTGGTTCATTGGGACCAGTTGGTGTTGGCGAAAACGTTAAGATTATTGCAGACGAATGGATTCAAGACATGGTCAATGCTCCAGTTGGTGGAAACGAAGCTGGATTCCATTATTTGAATGCTAATTTGGAACGTGACTTTAGAGTTGATGAATTTGCTGACATTCGTACGGCCATCGAAGGAAACCCAACGATTGATGGGACTGGAAAGTTAGTCTTTACAAAGGGAATCGAAATTGGTCACATCTTTAAGCTTGGAACGCGTTATTCAAAAGCAATGGGCGCTCAAGTTTTGGATGACAACGGCCGTCAACAAGACGTAATTATGGGGTCATATGGAATTGGTGTTTCTCGGTTGCTTTCTGCAATTGCGGAACAAAATGCTGACGAACATGGTTTGGCCTGGCCACAATCAGTTGCTCCTTGGGATGTTCATTTGGTACCAATTAAGTACTCAGATGAGATTCAAGGTGCTTTGACGGACCAATTGAATAATCAATTGACAGAAACTGGTTATGAAGTTTTGGTTGATGATCGAAATGAACGTCCAGGAGTAAAGTTTGCTGATTCTGACTTGATTGGGTTGCCAGTGCGAGTGACTGTTGGAAAGAAGGCAGGCGAAGGCATTGTTGAAGTCAAGTTACGGACAGCCGAAGAAGCGATTGAAGTTCGCGCCGATGAATTGATCAATACTTTACAGATTTTGTTACAACAAGGTTCGACTGCTGCTGAATAGATTTTATTAAAAATGAGGAGGTTGAGACTAAATTTTGCTAACCGCTGGGTTTCTTAATTTAGGTCGACCTCTTTAATTTGCGGAGAAGGATTGATGAGAAAAGGCGAAAAGAAATTAATAGTGCTATTGCATTTGGCCGTGCTCTTGTTTTGGGCGGTCGTTTTTGCCGTTCCTTCACACTTTGATTTTTTAATCTGGAATGTCTTTTTAGCACTTATTCCACTTGACTTTGCAATTTTTTATCGTAAAGCAAAGCAGGGAACTAATATCTGGATCCATGGCGCAGCTTTTCTACTTTGGCTTTTCTTTTTTCCAAATGCAATGTACTTGTTGACGGATTTTAGCCATTTATCGGCGATTGGAACAGGATTAGCAAATACTGCACAATACCTCAACTATGGCTTCTTGTTTATGGGCCTAATGTTTGGAATGCTGATTGGGCTTTCAAGTTTGGAAATGATTGTTGAGACAGTGCAAGTTAAATCGCGACAACGTTTATTAATTTTTTATACTGCCATTGCATTTTTGTCCGCGCTAGCAATTTATTTAGGACGATTTGCACGAATTAATTCATGGGATATTTTCACCAATCCACAATTGATTGTTTCGCAGTTATTCACGTTGATTAGTTGGGATATGTTTGTTTTTATTGTTATTTTTGGACTGATTCAGTTGATGATTTTTATCATTTATCACCTGATTTGGAAAAATCATTAAAAGAGAGGGGCCACAGATGAGTTTGTTACCAGAAGAACAATTTAAAGTATTAGCTCAGCAATTGGAATTAAGCGAAATTCCAGCTGGTTTTAGTGATGCAAAATTAGAAAAATTAGTAGTGCACGAAACTTCAAAAGTTTGGGAATTTAATATCGGTTTAGCAAAGTTGCCAGATGTGCATGAAGTTGCAGGATTCGTTCAGCGGTTAATGACTAGTTTCCAATCAATTGCAACAACCGATTTTCGCTTTACGTTGGAACAGCAACCGACCTTAGAACAAATTGACGCTTTTTGGACGTGGGTTTTGCAACAGCATCAAAATGAATCAGGAGCATTCAGACCAGCGTTTTCAAATACAATTACAGAGTTAGACGATGCGCAGATCACTTTAAAGTTTGATTCAGAGACATGGGCAAGTTATGCGCAAAATACTGGAATGGCACTGATTGAAGCGACTTATGCAAAGCTTGGCGTTACTAATCAAATTCCTTTTAAGATTCTTGTTGATGAACAATTAGCACGGGATTCAATGGCGCAATTGCTTGAAAAAAGAGCTGAAGAAGAACGGGTCTTAGCTAAACATGCGCAAGAAAATATGGCAAGTCAACATGCTGCTTCGATTGAGCGTCAAAAAGAGTCTGAAAAGATTGAGGATGCTCAAAAGTCACGCGTTCGTTCAAAGGTGACTGATAAAGCGATTGGTAAGGGAATTCCAAGTGGCGTGATTGTGACAAAGATGGGCGATGCCAACATGGAAGCCGACCTTGTCACGTTTGAAGGATATGTCTTTGATAGTGAGATTCGTGAGCTTAAAAATGGTCGGAAGCTGGCGATTCTCAAGATGTCAGACTATACAGATTCGTTTATCCTCAAGAAGTTTTTGAATCAAGAAGCCGAAGAACCTTGGCTAGCTGATTTAAAGAACGGTGGTTGGTATCGTGTTCGTGGAAATATTCGCGAAGACGCTTTTAGTCATGACTTGACGATGATGTTCCGCGATATTGAAGTGATTCCTGGAAAAAAGGCGCGCAAGGATAGCTATACTGGTGATGAAAAACGGGTTGATTTGCAAGTGCATTCAATTATGTCGACGATGGATGCAACTAGTTCAATTGGCGAATACGTAAATACTGCAGCTAACTGGGGAATGCACGCATTAGCAATTACTGATACTGCTGGAGCACAGTCATTTCCAGAGGCATCAGGAGCTGCTGCGAAAATTAACGGCAAAATTAAGGACCGCGTCATCAAGCAATTCGCAAAAAATCAAGGCGTAGATGTTGATGACGAGGGAGCACTAAAGACTTTTCAAAAGGAAAATGTCACTGAAATTCAAGCATACGTCGATGAAAATGCGCAATTCTTCAAGATGATTTATGGAGTTGAGATCAACTTGGTGGAAGACGGAACGTTGTTTGCTTTGAACACGGACGATGAAAATTTGGATGACGCAGAATATGTTGTTTTTGACGTGGAAACAACAGGGCTGTCACCGCGTTATGACAAAGTGATCCAACTATCAGCAGTTAAGATGCAAAAAGGGAATGTTCTGGCAGAGTTTGACGAGTACATTAACCCCAGCGAGCCATTGAGCCCAATTATCATGGAAATTACGCACATTACGGACAACGACTTGCAAAACGCCCGCACTGAGCAAGAAGTCTTTGCAGAATTCCGTAAGTTTTTTGGTGATGCAATTTTGGTCGGGCATAACGTTATAGATTTTGACGTTCCGATGGTCAATGAAGCCTTTAAGCGTTCAGGAATGCCAGAGTTAACCAATGCTGTCATTGACACCTTACCATTGGCACGCTTTTTGCATCCTGAAATGCGCAGGTTCACATTGAGTACGTTGTCAAAGAAGTTGGGAATCCCATTGGAACACGCCCACAATGCCATTTATGATGCGACTGCAACTGGGCATGTTAGTCGAAAACTTTTGCAAGACGCCCGTGAACGTTATGGAGTTGAAACGACTAATCAATTGAATGAACACACGCATGATGGAGAACCTTGGCGCCATGAGCGGCCTAAGAAGGCGACTGTATTAGTGAAAAATCAAACCGGTGTTAAAAATTTGTACAAGTTGATTTCTGACTCAAACGTTAAATTCCTTGATCGGGTACCTCGGACTCCACGTTCTTTGCTTGAAAAATATCGCGAAGGGCTTTTAGTCGGGACCGGTGATGCTAGTGGTGAGTTCTTTGAAACCCTTGAACGTAAGGGGAAAGAACCGGCAAAAAAGCTTGCTGAATATTATGATTATATTGAAATTCAGCCAACGCCAAATTATTCACAAGAATTACAACGTGAAATGATTAAGGGTGAAGAGCGTTTGCATGAAATTTTGAATGATGCCGTGGCAATTGGGCATGAACTGGATAAGCCTGTTGTTGTGAGTGGGGATGCGCATTATCTGGATCCTGAAGATGCAATTTATCGCAAGATTTTGATTAACTCTCAGGGTGGCGCTAACATGATGAACCGTTATGAATTGCCAGAGGTTCATTTCCGCACGACGCAGGAATTGTTGGATGATTTTGCGTTTATGGGCAGTGATGTCGCAAAAGAAGTGGTCGTGCATAATACCAACTTGGTGGCAGATCAAATCGATCCTGTTGAGGCGATTAAGAGCGGGAATTATCCGCCAAACATGCCAACAGCTGAGCAAGAAATTCGTGATAAGACCTATGAGACAGCTTATGCAATGTATGGTAAGCCGTTGCCGCTCCAAATCGAAGCCCGGATTGAACGTGAGCTAGCTTCAATCATTGGAAATGGTTTTGCCGTGATTTACTTGGTGGCACAACGGTTGGTGGCTAAGTCAAATAAAGATGGTTATTTGGTTGGGTCACGTGGTTCAGTCGGTTCGTCGTTGGTGGCGCTTTTGGCTGGGATCACCGAAGTTAACGCGTTGGCTCCGCACTATTACAGTGAGGCTGGTGATTATATAGAGTTTGTAGATCCACGAATTTATGGATCAGGATATTCAATTCCAATGAAGAATTCGCCAATTGATGGCACGCCTCTGATTGGGGATGGACACAACATTCCGTTTGAAACGTTCCTAGGGTTCAAGGGGAATAAGGTTCCCGATATTGATTTGAATTTCTCAGGTGATTATCAACCTTATGCGCATAATTATATGAAATCGTTGTTTGGTGAAAATAACGTTTTCCGGGCTGGAACAATTGCGACAGTGGCTGATAAGACTGCGTTTGGTTATGTGAAGGGTTATGAACGTGATCTAAACGAAGCAGTTCGCAAGCAAAAGCAAAAGGATCTTGGAATTCAAAATCTTGAAGATGTGCACTTGGCAGAAGATGAAGTGATTACATTTAAAACGGCTGAAATAGAACGGTTGGCTGCCGGAGCAACTGGTGTCAAACGTACGACCGGTCAGCACCCGGCTGGGATTTTGATTGTGCCAGACGATATGGAAATTTATGACTTTACGCCAATTCAATTTCCAGCTGATGATGTGAAGGCCAAGTGGAAAACAACCCACTTTGATTTTCATTCGATTCACGACAATATTTTGAAAATGGATATTTTGGGACATGATGATCCGACAATGATTCGCGCGCTTCAAGATATGTCTGGTATTGATCCTAAGACGATTCCGATGAACGATGAAGGGGTGATGAGCCTATTCCAGTCGCCAGATGTACTGGGAGTTAAAGCGGATAATATTTTCTCAAAGACTGGGACGCTTGGTGTGCCAGAGTTTGGGACGGCGTTTGTCCGTGGGATGTTACAAGAAACTAACCCAAAGAGTTACGCGGACCTCCTTCAAATTTCTGGTCTGTCGCACGGAACGGATGTGTGGCGTGGAAATGCAGATGAGTTGATTTCACGCGGACTTGCTGACATTTCAACTGTGATTGGAACCCGTGATAAGATTATGACCGACTTGATCAACGAAGGGGTTAATCCAGAATCGGCCTTCCAGATTATGGAAAAGGTTCGAAAAGGTAAGGGTGTTTCGGATGCGTACCAGGTTGAGCTTCGAGCTGCTGGGGTTCAAGAGTGGTATATCGATTCGCTCAAGAAGATTCAGTATATGTTCCCACTTGCTCATGCGGCGGCCTATGTCTTGATGGCGTTGCGGATTGCATATTTTAAGGTGTATTTTCCAACTCTGTACTATGCTGCATATTTCTCAGTTCGAGCAAGTAATTTTGATATTGTAACAATGGCTCGTGGTGGGCAGGCTTTGAAGGGCCGGATTCAAGATATTCATGGTCAAGGACTGGATGCGTCTGCCAAAGAACGCGACTTGGTGACCGTTTTGGAAATTGCTAACGAAGCGACAGAACGTGGAATTAATTTTGGGATGGTAGATTTGTATAAGTCTGATTCTGAGCAATGGGTCATTGATGGAGATAGGTTGCTAGCTCCATTTAACGCAGTTCCTAGTTTGGGCGATAACGTTGCAAAGAAGATTATTGCAGCCCGTGCAGAAGGCGAGTTTCTGTCTAAAGAGGATCTTGCTAAGCGTGGGGGTGTCTCACAGACATTGATGCAGTTCTTTGAGGATAACGGTGTCGTAGAAGGTATGTCAGATGAAAATCAAATGGCACTCTTCTAGATATAGAAATTAAAAGGCGATTGTGGCGAGCAATCGTTTTTTATTGTGCATTACAACCTATCACAATGTTATTGTCAAAAAGTAAGTTAGCGTATTTTAGCGGGTTAAGCCAGATGTGAAATAACGGAATGTTCGGTAATTTTCAATAGAACTTAGCAGTTGACGAACGTTCAAGAATGAGTTATATTTAATAAGTCGAATTCAAGCAAACAACTATAGAAATCAGTAATTAAAAATTCATATTGAAAATTAGTGTTGACTTTGGTTCTGTAACTTGGTAAGATATAAAAGTTGTCGAATAAGGCGACAAGTAGAACATTGAAAACTAAATAACGTTTCGATGAAACAAATGTGCAGGTGTGTCACAAATGAAGCAATTCATTTGGATGATACAAACATTTGCGAAGTCAATTTCGCTAGTAAATTCGTTTAACAA
>JAITPD010000036.1 GCA_031289615.1 Lactobacillaceae bacterium
ACCACCTCCGTTACTAAGTCGCCCAGCTGTATGACACAGCTGCCCAACTAAGTACTGCGGATCGTGTTTTGGTAAGCGATAAATCGCTAACAAAACGCATAATGAATCGTGCAGGGTAATCCGAACGTAAAGAATCTTTAGCGAAGCTGATTATCCAGAAAAAAGCTCATTTAACAGCACACGAATAGATGAAAAAATTAATCAACTCCCTTTTTCCACGCTCTTTGAGTTAATCATGAATTTTGCGAAATAATCACGACCTTTTTCTTTTCAAAAAATAGCAAGTGATGATTAAATTAATTATGAGCAAAATAATGTGGAAAAGGTTACTTATTTATGGTAAACTTAATAACATTCTAATTGATATAAGGCTCTTCTCATAAAAGAATTTGAATTGATGAAAAAAGTCATATATTAGATTACTACTCATTGTTGACTATGGGGATTAAAAACAGGAAAGGATCATGAAATATGATCAAATACATCTTAAAACGGCTAGCAATCATCATTTTGACGTTGGTTATTATTATTACAGCCACGTTCTTCTTGATGAAGCTGATGCCTGGTTCACCTTTGGCCAATGCCGAACGACTCTCAACTTCACAACGAAAGCTGATTGAAGGCCAATACGGTTTGAATCGTCCAATGTTAGTGCAATATGTAAGTTACCTCTGGAATGCCTTGCATTTCAACTTCGGGGTTTCATTCCAATATGCTAACCAACAAGTTTCAACGTTGATTGCACAACGCCTTGGCCCTTCTGCACAACTTGGTGTTCAAGCTTTGATCTTCGGTGTTATCGCCGGAATCGGGCTTGGATCAGCTGCTGCAGTTCGCCGCAATACAAAGACAGACACAGCATTGTCAATCCTTGCCGTGTTGGGAATCTCAATTCCATCATTCGTCTTTGCTGCATTGTTGCAATACTATGTTGGACTAAAGTTGAACTGGTTGCCAATCGCTGGTTGGTCAGGATTTAACGCAACAATTTTGCCAACAATTGCCTTGGGAATGTCACCATTAGCCGTCTCAGCTCGATTCATTCGAACTGAAATGGTGGACGTCATGGGTTCTGATTATATCGAATTAGCCCGCGCCAAAGGTTTGACAAAGCGCGAAGTTGTGTGGAAGCACGCAATGCGCAACTCATTGATTCCGCTCGTTACGCTGATTGGACCAATGGCCGTCAACTTGATGACTGGTTCGATCGTTATTGAGCAAATCTTCTCAATCCCTGGAATTGGTCAACAGTTTGTATCGTCAATTTTGACAAACGATTACCAAATTATCATGGGAACAACGATTGTGTACGCGATGATGTTGATGGTTGTGTTGTTGATTACGGATATCTTGTATGGATTAATTGATCCACGAATCCGTTTGTCATAAGAAAGGAGCCCTGTACAATGGATAACAAATTACAATTAACAGCGGCCGATTTCGACTTGATGCCGACTGAACAGCACGCTGATGCTGAACACATTTCAAAGCCATCTTTGACGTTTGCGCAAGATGCATGGCGCCGTTTAAAGAAAAACAAGGGTGCTTTCGTTTCGTTCTGGATCATCTTAGCAATCTTCGTGTTTGCATTTGGTTCAGCACCGTTTGCCACTCAACAAGCCGTTGCCAAGCAAGACGTGTCTTTGCAAAACTTACCGCCAAAATGGGGTGACTTGCCAATTCCTGGTCTAAACGGAATTAAAGATGGTGAAAACCTTTATAAAGAAGCTGGCGTAAAGAAAAGTTTCTTCTTTGGAACCGATCAATTTGGTCGTGATATTTTCAAGCGAGTACTTTACGGAACACGAATTTCTCTTGAGGTTGCCTTGTTTGCAGCCATGATGGACATTTTCTTTGGCGTCACCTATGGAATTGTATCTGGTTGGCGCGGAGGAAGAACTGATACGATCATGCAGCGAATTGTCGAAGTGATTTCTTCAATTCCAAACTTGGTTGTCTTCGTGCTCTTGATCTTAATTATGAAGCCTGGAATGTTCTCAATTGCTTTGGGAATCGCGATGACTTCATGGGTCACAATGGCCCGGCTGATTCGAGCACAGGTGTTGACGATTAAAGAACAAGATTATATTTTGGCCGCTCGTACACTTGGAGAACCAGCATTTAAAATTGGGACGAAACATTTGGTGCCCAACTTGAGCTCGACGATTATTGTTAACTTGATGTTTACAATTCCGTCAGCAATCTTCTTTGAGGCCTTGCTTTCATTTATTGGTTTGGGAATCCCAGTTCCAATGGCTTCACTAGGAACCTTGATGAATGATGGACAAAAAGCATTCCAATTCTATCCATACCAGTTGATTATTCCAGCAATTATCTTGTCAGTAATTATGATTGCCTTTAATTTACTTGGTGATGGGTTGCGTGATGCCTTTGATCCACGAACTAAAGACTAAGAGGGAGGATTAAAAGAATGACTGAAAAAGTTCTTGAGGTCCAAGATCTCAAAATTAATTTTAAAACGTATGCGGGTACTGTTCAGGCAATCCGAGACATCTCATTTGACTTGTACAAGGGTGAAACTTTGGCCATTGTTGGTGAGTCTGGTTCAGGTAAGTCAGTAACAACTCGTTCGCTCATGGGATTGTTGGCAAATAACGCTACAATCGCATCAGGTTCAATTAAATTTAAGGGTGAAGAAATTGTTGGTAAAGCTGAAGATGACATGACCAAGCTACGTGGACATGATATTGCGATGATTTTCCAAGATCCAATGACTTCACTTGATCCAACGATGAAAATCGGACAACAAATTGCTGAGCCACTAATCAAACACAAGAAGCTTTCAAAGAAGCAAGCTTGGGCTAAGGCGCTTGAGATGATGAAGTTGGTTGGGATTCCTAATGCGGAAGCTCACATCAAAGATTATCCGCATCAATTCTCTGGCGGAATGCGTCAACGAATCGTGATTGCGATTGCTTTGATTAATAATCCGGAAGTTTTGATTGCCGACGAACCAACGACTGCTTTGGACGTGACGATTCAAGCACAAATTTTGCACTTGATGAAGAAGTTGCAAGCAGAAATCGATTCTTCAATCATCTTCATTACCCACGACCTTGGTGTTGTGGCCGGAATGGCTGATCGAGTTGCAGTTATGTACGCTGGGCAAATTGTAGAAATCGGAACGACTGATGAAGTCTTCAATTTCCCTCAACACCCATATACTTGGGGATTGTTGAATTCAATGCCAACAGTTGAGACAGAAAAGGGTGAATTGGAAGCAATTCCTGGAACTCCTCCTGATTTGTTGGATCCGCCGGTTGGTGATGCATTTGCTGCTCGTAATAAGTATGCTTTGGCAGTTGATGCAAAGGAACGTCCTCCATATTTCAAGTTGTCAGAGACACATTTCGCTGCAACTTGGCTCTTGGACGAACGTGCTCCAGAAGTCACGCCACCTTTGGAAGTTCAAAAGCGTTGGGCGCGCTATCTAGTGGCTCATCCTGAAGCTGATCGCAAGCACGCTGTTGCTGTTGAAGCTTCTGCAATTCTTGGAACGGAGGACAATAACTAATGGCTGATGAAAAGAAAAAATTAGTTGAGATTAAAAATCTTGATATTGTCTTCAACAAGGGTAAGCGTAACGAAACCAAGGCCGTTCAAAACGCCACCTTTGAAATCTTTGAAGGTGAAACGTTTGGTCTTGTTGGTGAATCTGGTTCAGGAAAGACAACGATTGGTCGGACGATCATGAAATTGTATGATCCAGCAGCTGGAGAAATTGATTTTGACGGGATGGATGTTGAAAATCTGAAGAAAAAAGCAGATTTAAAGCGTTTCCGCCAGTCAGTGCAAATGATTTTCCAAGATCCACAAGCATCGTTAAACATGCGAATGAAGGTCAAGGATATTATTGCTGAAGGAATCGACGTCAACGGATTGGCAAAAGACGATGCAGATCGTTCAGCACAAGTTGAAAAGTTGCTTGAAATTGTTGGTTTGAACAAGGATCACAGCTCACGTTATCCGCACGAATTTTCTGGGGGACAACGCCAACGAATCGGGATTGCCCGGGCGCTAGCAGTTAACCCTAAGTTCATCATTGCTGACGAACCAATTTCAGCTTTGGACGTTTCAATTCAGGCGCAAGTTGTGAATTTGATGAAGAAGTTGCAAAAAGAGCGCGGATTGACGTATCTCTTCATTGCACACGACCTTTCGATGGTGAAATATATTTCTGATCGAATTGGGGTGATGCACTGGGGGAAGATGCTTGAAATTGGGCCAGCTGAACAAGTGTATAACAAGCCTTTGCATGATTATACGCGTTCATTGTTGAGTGCCATTCCGGTACCAGATCCACAAGCCGAGTTGGCACGTCAGCCGATTGATTATGACCCAACGGCTGAAGTTAACGGCACTGAGCGTGAAATGGTGGAAATCGTTCCTGGTCATTTCGTTTGGGCTTCAGCTGATGAAGTTCCGATGTATCAAGAACGTGCGCGCGAATATGGTTTGCTGTAATGCACATAATAATGCATTAGATAGGAACTATTATAGTTAGGATTAATCAGCTACGCTAAAGATTCTTTACGTTCGGATTTGCCCTGCACGATTCATGGCGAATGGCAAAATAATTTGCCAATTTCACGGCACTAAAGCGCGCGTGAAAAAATTTTCGCCTAGATTCGGCAAGGGCTGGTCATCCGACGACAGAATCGCTTCGCTGACAGTCTAAACTATGCAACACCTTAGTCATTTTTATTTAAAGCGTGGTGATTTGAGATGATGATAGTAGGTGGAAAAGCGAGGTAGCAGCACCAATTCGACTAAATTTTGTGAAACAAAATTTGTATTCGAATGGGACTGTGTCGCCACTTACTATCATCATTGAAAAGTAAGCACGCAAGTAAAAAAATGGCCAAGTTATACAATCATAGAAAGCAAGCACGATATTATTCAAAATAAAAGTGAGACTCGATCAATTTTGAGTCTCACTTTTTTGGTCAGTGGCTAACCATGGTATAATAGCTTAATACTATATCAACGAGGGGATGACCAAAAAAATGAAGTACTTTAGTGTATTCCGGTCACTACCAGATTTTTTTCAAAATAAACGCTTAACTTGGTTAGCAATTTGGGTCACGGTAATGGCAATCATTGGAACCGTCCTGGCCTTTATGACTAATTGGGTCATTGGTGTCCTGTGGGTCATCATTATTATTTGTGCGCTTTTATTTGTTTTTAATACTTTACAAGAAATCGGAAAGGACACGCAAAAATACATTGCAGGCCTGTCATACCGGGTTAATCGTGGCGAACAAGAAGCGATTGTCCAAATGCCACTTGGTGTGCTCCTTTTCAATGATAACTTTGAGATTGATTGGGTTAACCCATATTTGCAACAATTTATCGGCGAAGATTCAATCGTTGAAAGTAGTTTAAATGATACAGATGAACTACTGGCTAAAATTGTCCGAAACTGGAACAAAGATGATGCTCGTAGTACACGCTTGGAATGGCTCGGTCGCACATTTGATGTGATGGTGCAACCAGAATTACGCGCAGTCTATTTACTGGATTCAACGCACACAGCTGAAATCGAAGCCAAGTATGAAGGCGGACGTTTGTTTATAGGGCTAGTTTCGCTTGACAACTATGACGAAATTTCAGAACGCTTGAACGATTCTGACTCATCAGCATTGCGTTCTTTTGTTACGACTGCACTGAGTGATTGGATGGTTAACCACGATATTTATTTGCGGCGTTTGGGTGTGGATAAATATCTAATCATTGGGTACCGAGATGCATTGCGTAAAGCGGAAAATGATAAGTTTAATATTTTAAATACGGTTCGTGAATCAACATCGAACCAAAATATGCCGATTACGTTAAGCATTGGAATTGCTTATCACGAAGATGACGTTAATTCTATGGCTGTTTCTGCTCAGACACAACTTGACTTGGCATTGGGACGTGGTGGCGATCAAGTAGTGGTCAAGACGCCAAATAAGGATGCCCGTTTCTACGGCGGAACAACCAACCCAATGGCAAAGCGGACCCGAGTTCGAGCACGTGTTATTTCGCAAGCTTTGATGGAGTTAATGGCTTCTGCTGATCAAGTTTTTGTAATGGGACACAATCATGCAGACATGGATTCGATGGGAGCCGCTCTTGGAGTAAGGCGTTTGGCAAAAATGGCAAACAAGCCTGCGTGGGTTGTCATTGAACCGCAAGAAGAAGCGCATACAGACATGCAGTTATTGTATTCTGAATTAGCTGAAGATGCGCAAACGGCAGATGCAATTATTAGTCCTGCAGATGTTTTGAGTCAGATGACAGACCAATCATTGTTGATCATGGTCGATCATTCAAAGAAGGAAATCACCGAGAGCCCTGAAGTCTTTGATCAATTGCAAGATCGCTTGGTTATTATTGATCATCATCGACGCGGTGAAGAGTTCCCTGAAAACGCCTTGTTGGTCTATATCGAATCATATGCGTCTTCAACTGCTGAATTAGTCACAGAGCTCTTTGAATATCAACCACGTGCCATTAAGGGGCTTTCACGAATTGAAGCAACGACTTTGTTGGCTGGAATTCAACTCGATACTAAATCGTTTACGCTTCGAGCTGGGACACGAACATTTGACGCAGCCAGTTACCTTCGTTCAATTGGGGCGGATGGCAAGTTGATTCAAAATTTCATGAAGGATTCGGTTGATGATTATCGCCAACGAGCTCATCTGATTGATCAAGCCAAAATTGAGGATGATTCTGCAATTATTGTGGCAGAAGACGATCGGGTGTATGATAATGTTTCAGTGGCACAAGCTGCTGATTCACTATTACAAATTATTGGAATTGAACGTTCCTTCGTGGTCGCTCGACGGGATGACAAGACTGTGGCGATTTCGGCGCGGTCAACGGGCACTAAAAATGTTCAAACAATCATGGAAAAGCTTGGCGGTGGTGGCCATTTAAGCAATGCGGCAACCCAAATTCAAGATATTTCTACGACTGAAGCGGGAGAGCAATTGCGTAGTATTTTAGCTACTGAACAAGCTTAATTGGAGAGTGATAAGATGAAAGTTATTTTTCTAGAAGATGTTAAAGGGCGTGGAAAAAAAGGGGAAGTTAAAGATGTTCCTGATGGCTACGCAAATAATTTTTTAATTAAGAATAAAAAGGCTGAAGTGGCAACTAATGCTAATGTGGCAGCTTTGAAGGGTCAAAAGAAGGCTGCTGATCGAGAAGCTGCAGAAGAAGTGGCAGCGGCCGAAGCATTGAAGGTTAAGCTTGAATCAGAAGAATCAGTTGTCGAGCTTAAGGCCAAGGCTGGTTCAGATGGCCGTTTGTTTGGTGCGATTTCATCAAAACAAGTGGTTGAAGCAGTTGAAAAACAATTAGGGCTAAAGATTGATAAACGTAAGATGGATATGAAGGAGCCAATTCGTGCCCTTGGGTATCGCAACATCACGATCAAATTGCACAAAGGTGTGGAGGCAACAATTCGCATTCATACTGAAGAACAATAGGAAGAACAACGATGGATGATGAAGTAGTAGATTACAAAAGCGCACCACAGGACAGTTTTGCTGAGCAGGCTGTTTTGGGGTCTGTTTTGATTAGCACTGATCCAATTGATACTTTGTCAACGATCAGTAGTATTGTTCAGCCAAAGGATTTCTTTCAAACTAGAAATCGATTGGTTTTTCAGGCGATGTTGGCACTGGATGATGCGGGCCGTCCTATTGATCCGCTAGTATTGCAAGATCAACTGAATTCAATGAATCAGCTGGAAAATTCTGGCGGTCCAAGCTATTTAGCTGAGCTTAGTTTGGCTGTGCCGATTGCTAGTAATGCGGGCAACTATGCACAAATCGTTAAAGAAAAGTCACAGCTCCGCACATTGTTGAACGTGTTGGCTAGTGGAACTGAAGCGGGTTATGCTGACATGGAAAGCGTTGGCGATCTAATTGCCCGTGTGTCAGGTGAGCTTGATAACATTGATACGGCAAGTGGTGATGCAGATTTCCAAGATATTGCGCAGGTTGTTAACGATTCATTTGAACAGATTGAGCGAAATTCTCGGACCAACGAAAAAATCACCGGAGTTGCTTCCGGTTTCCGCGAACTAGATGAACTGACGACTGGCTTTCATGAAGGTGAAATGATCATCGTGGCAGCTCGTCCCGCCGTTGGTAAGACTGCTTTTGTGTTGAACGTAGCGCAAAAGGTTGCCGTGGCAAATAAGAAGTTGCCGGTTGTCATTTTTTCACTTGAAATGCCGGCCGTTTCATTGGTTAATCGAATGCTCGCTTCTGAAGGTAATATCAATTCGCAACATATGCGAACTGGTTCTTTGACTGATGAAGAATGGAGCAAGTTAACCGTGGCGATGGCTTCATTGAGTGGAACGAAAATTTTCATGGATGATACATCAGGAATTAAGGTGACCGAAATTCGTTCAAAGCTTCGGCGGTTGAAGAAGCAAGAAGGCGAACTAGGCTTAGTAATTATTGATTATTTGCAACTGGTTGAAGGTACGACCAACGAATCGCAACAACAGGCTGTTTCATCGGTTTCTCGAAACATCAAGAAGATGGCGATGGAGTTGCAGGTGCCGATTATCGCGTTGGCCCAGCTTTCGCGTGGAGTCGAACAACGACAAGATAAGCGTCCCGTGCTCTCTGACATTCGTGATTCTGGATCAATCGAACAAGATGCTGACATTGTTGGATTCTTGTATCGTGAAGACTATTACCGTCAAGAGGATGAAGATGGTGGTGGTGCAGGTCAACAGGATGAAGACGGACCAATCGAGATTATTTTGGAAAAGAATCGTTCTGGAGCGCGTGGAACGGCAACGATGTTATTCCAAAAAGCATACAGCAAGTTTTCGAATTTTGATTATGCCCATACGGATGCGGATAATCCGTTTGGGTAATATAAAGAGCATGTAGGAACAGTTTTGTGTGGAACACAAAATTGAACGGACGAGCTAACAGGGGGACGTGCGTTGCGTGCAACGCGACGGTAAGTAACCAGGTTAGATTCGTACAGTTCAAAGTTTCGTAAGGCGTTTATAAAAAGCATGAGGGAACGCTTTCGCTATTAATAGTGAAGGCGTTTTATCAAATAAAAAGGGTTAGCATTTAAAAACGGAGAATTAAAATGAAAAAAGTTGTTGCAATTACAGGGGCAAGCAATGGAATGGGCGAAGAAGCAGTTAAGGTTTTCGCCGCAAAAGGTTGGATCGTTTACGGTGGAGCGCGGCGAGTGGAAAAGATTCCAACGGGAGAGTTGATTCATGCGCTAAAGTTAGACGTGACTGATTCAGAGTCAAACCATGCTTTTATTCATACGATCTTGGATGAGCAAGGCCAAATTGATGTTTTAATTAATAATGCTGGTTATGGCGAATACGGTCCGGTAGAGGATATTGCTATGAACAATGCTCGCAAGCAGTTTGAGACAAATTTCTTTGGTGCTGCCGAATTAACTCAATTGGTTTTGCCAACTATGCGCGCACAAAAGTCTGGTCGGATTATCAATATTTCTTCAATTGGCGGGGATGTATACATGCCTTTGGGTGCGTATTATCATGCGACCAAGGCGGCCTTGCAACAGTGGAGTGATTCATTAGATATTGAGGTGGCGCAATTTGGGATTCGTTCAATTGTCGTGCAACCAGGTTTGACCAAGTCGGCGTGGAATCAAATTACGATGGAAAATGCGCAGAAAAATTTAAAACCTAATTCAGTGTATGCAGGATTGGTAAAAAACGTTGCTGGGATGTTAAATGCAAGTTCTTCAATTAAAGACGCAACATCTTTGGACCTAGCAAAATTATTCTATGTAGCGGCCACGGATGCGAAACCTAAGCGCCGGTATTTCAACGCGTTTACAGACCGCGCGACGGTCCATGTTGCACGGGCAAATCCACGGATGTTCAAGAAAATTTTCATGGGAATGATGAATCATCTTGGCCGGCGAATCGAACAAAAATAAAAAAATAGATGAACTGGTTTGCAAAAATTAGTTCTTTTTTTGTGTTTTAAAATGAGTTTTACTAGGTTAAAATAAAGAGTGGGTTAAAAATATTCGGATGGGGAAAGAAGAATGAATTCATATTATCGGCAAAAAAGGTACTGGGTAGTTTTGGCCTTGGTTGTACTGGGCGTAGCAGGGATTACATATCATGGATTTGATCATGGCGGGGCAGTTCAAGCTAAATCTGAAGCCAAGGCAAAGACGGTTAAGCATAGTTCTACGGTGAAAACGCAACTAAACATTCCACCAATTGATGCGCACGATCAGCAAACCAAAGAAATCGACCAAGAAATCAAGCAAACTGATTATTCTGGAACAGCATTGGTGTTTAAAAACGGGAAACCAATTTTCCACCAAGCATATGGGTACGCAGATCAAGTAAATCAGAGGAAAAACTCAACGGATGGCCTTTTTGGAATCGCTTCGGTTGCCAAAAATATGACGGCGATGTTGGTCATGCGTGAAATCCAGGAAGGGCGTTTGTCGCTAAATCAACACATTAAAGTGTTTTATCCACAATTGCCAAACGCAGATCAGATTACGATTCTACAATTGTTAAATATGAGTAGTGGTTACAAGCAGACAAATACCTCTACTGATACAATGAGCGCAATGGATTACGTCAATTACAATATTGGACACATTGAAGATCCAGGTTATAAAACTTGGTCGTATAAAGCAGTTAATTATTCGGTTCTAGACGGGATTTTGCAAAAGGTGACAGGGAAAACTTATCCACAGTTGTTTGATGAATATTTTCATGCGCAAAAGAACTATGCCTTCTATGATTACGATGCGTTTTTGAAATCTGATCAACATACTCAGAGCTATGATGCGGCTGATGGGCACCAATTTGGCAATAATCCAGTTATTTTTAATCGAGAGGTTGGAACGGGAAATATTGCATTAACGGATTCGACATTCTACCAATACTTTAGAGATGAGCTCGCGGGTAAGTTAGTCAGTCAAACTTGTCTGGAAAAGATGATGCAACCAGCTGATAATTCAGATTATTCAGGTGGAATGTATGCGCAGCGGTTTGCTAATCGTTATTATTTGCACGGCATGATTTTAGGATTTGAACCAACAATTTATTCTTCAACGGATGGAAAAAATATGGTGATTCTGTTAAGTAACCATAATACTGACAATGTGAATGCACCTAAACCACATGCAAATATTAATCTAGGTGAGACAATTTATCAGCAAATTACCAACTAATTTAAATTTTTAGGTAAGTAAAGCTTGTATTTGTAGCTGGAATAATGTAAAATTATTTTGTTGTGTTTGTGGATTTCACAAACTGCAACCACTCGAAATCCGTTTTAAATGATTCGCTCTGCGGACTAGGTGAGTCTAAGTTGTTTAAATAAATTTTTTATAGGAGGTCTACACACTCATGGCATCATATGCAATCATTGAGGATGGTGGAAAGCAATACAAGGTTTCTGCCGGTGACGTAATCTACGTCGAGAAGAAGGACGCTGCTGAAGGTGACAAGGTTGTCTTCGATAAGGTGGTTTTCGCTAACGGAACAGTTGGTGCACCATACGTGGATGGCGTTTCAGTTTCAGGTACTGTTGAGAAGCAAGGTAAGGAAAAGAAGGTTGTTACTTTCAAGTACAAGCCAAAGAAGCACTCACACAGTAAGCAAGGTCACCGTCAACCTTATACCAAGGTTGTCATTGACACTATTGCCTAACACATCGAATATAGGAGGATAAAATCATGCAATTGAATTTGACTAACTTGACGATGCTTGCCCACCACAAGGGTGGAGGTTCATCTTCTAACGGACGTGATTCAGCAGGTCGTCGCCTTGGTACGAAGCGTGCTGATGGACAAGACATCAAAGCAGGATCAATCATTTACCGTCAACGTGGAACACACATCTATCCAGGTGTAAACGTTGGTCGTGGAAACGATGATACTTTGTATGCTAAAGCTGATGGTGTGGTAAAGTTCGGTCGTTTGGGCCGTGACAAGCGCCAAGTATCAGTTGTATCTCGTGAAGAGTACAAGACAATTATCGCAAAGTAATTAAAAATTATAGAGCTTTAAAATTAAAAGATCTTACATTCAGGTGTAAGGTCTTTTTTGAGTTTTGTATCTCTGCTATACTAGATGTATATATCAATTACAAGAGGATGAATTAATGAAAACTGACTACGCATTTATTACACAAAAAGATTTGACTAAACCGGCTGATTGGGCACCTTCAGCAGCGCACCGCAATATTAGTGAAGCGATTGAAGTCTCTATTTCTGGTCGCATTTCAACGATCATTGGATTGGTGGCTGACTTCGGATACCGGACGGCGACTATTAATTTGCATGATTTGGCTGAATTTGTGCGTGATGAAACAATGGAAGACTATCAACGTGATTATCGCAAACATCCAGAGTTGCGTGACGCATTGATTATGGCCGATAATATGCCAAGTTCAGTCTTTAACACGATTGTTCAATCTGAGCTTGACGCGATCCTTGAAAAGTCAGAATTTGAGTTTGCTTATCATACTGATGGAGAAGTACAAATTTTCTGGCAATAACAGAGCATGCAGGAACGGTTTTTCTGAAAGAAAAATCTTTTTGCCGAGCCAAGTGACTATCAATTGGTTCCACAGGGTGGGACATAATTGATAGGTTCTTGGAGTCGGTGAAAAGAAGTTCCGAAAGGCGTTTATAACAGAGCATGGAGCACCACTTTTAAACGAGTTCAAAAAATAAAGTGCGTTTTGGTATCTTTATTTTCAAGATGGTGTTATACTGGTTTTTAGAGTTAAAAAGCAATTTTGTTTTATGTTTTACCAAATGTATGGCACTTTGATTTTTGATTTATTATTTATGGCATGTGCCAAGGAGGTTTCATAACATGGAACAAGGAACAGTAAAGTGGTTTAACGCAGACAAAGGCTTCGGATTTATCGAACGCGAAAACGGTGGGGATGTATTCGTACACTTCTCAGCTATCCAAACTGACGGATTCAAGTCATTGGACGAAGGAGCTAAGGTTTCTTTCGAAGTTGAAGAAGGGGCTCGCGGATTGCAAGCCGTTAACGTTACTAAGGACTAATTTTAGTTTTTAATAACAAATTAAAAGAGGTTGGAGCAAATTGCTTCAGCCTCTTTTTTCTACTTATAGATATTGCTTCATGTTGGCCAGGACAATCTCAAATCCAGCCGGGAGCATGTGCGAACCATCAAAGGTCAGTTTTTGCTTTAAATTACCATTTTCGTCTGCCAAACCAGCATTGACATCAATGTAGTTAACGCCCAGTTCATTTGCGAGCGCCTCAACTTTAATATTTGCAGAGCTGAGCTTATCATTAGAGCGATCGTGGTTTAGTTGCTTCACAGCTTCCTTGCCATCAGGATCAGTCCGGCTAAAATCATTTTCCTTGTTCATCGGATAATACTTCATGACGTAAATCTGCGTCTCTGGCAAACGGTTTTGAATCTCAGTGATAATTTGCTTGTAGTTAGCCAAAAATGTTTCTTCGGGAACGTTGAATCCAAGGTCATTTGAACCAATGTTGATGAAAACTTTGGCTGGAGCTAAATCAAAAATCTGGAGATCCATGTGAGCAAGCAGGTCAGCAGTAGTAGTAGCGCGAACACCACGGTTGTAAATATGAGCTGGCAAATTTAGATCACGTTCGGCTTCCCACTTTTCAATAGGGAGGGTTTCCATCAGCGAGCTGCCTACGAAAACGGTCTGTCCTTTGGTAGCTGTTTGATTATCCTCAGCAAATTTCGCATAGAGAGTGTCTTGGAATTCTGTGAGGCGAGGGTTCAAGTTGGTTAGTTCAGTTGTCTTATCAGTCATTTTTAAATTCTCCTTTTAGTTAGCCTTACTAACTGTTTTATATTCTAACTTCTTTTCGAATAGTTGTCAAACAATTAACCTTTTTTGCTAGTTGTGTAATATTGTCCTTTGATTGCTCAGCTTCGCTAAAGATTCTTTACGTTCGGATTTACCTACTCGAATCTGGATGCAAGACGAAATAATTCGTCAATTTCACTAACCGTTAGATCCTGGTGTTAGTGAAATGGTGCACCCCG
>JAITPD010000014.1 GCA_031289615.1 Lactobacillaceae bacterium
ATGTGCGCTGATTTTTACTTCGCCACGGATTATACAGGCGTTGACCAAGATGTATGTCTCAGTCAAGCTGTGTAACTTTGTGACAAAGAAAAAACGCAAACGTATAGAACGTAAGCGCTGATCAACATTTCTCTTGGGCTTGTCGGCATCGAGGTATAAACGGTACTTCGATGCCTTTTTTGTATGTCCTAATTATATAACGATTACCGCCCCAACTTCAAGTCTTTTAACTAATTTATATTAATCATGTCTAAGACGCTTCATCTTCTTCATCCTTGCGACGGCGACGGAATAGCAAGAACCACCATCCGGCCAAGACGCCAGCGACGGCCAAGCTTCCAACTGCCAGAGGCCACCAAACTGTCGGACTCGTCTGCGTATCTGCAGCTTCTACGTCCTTGTCAGCCTCTGAATCAGTTGAATCATTAATGACAGCATCATTATCGGTAGGCGCCGTGATCGTGTCGTCTGTTGTTGGTGTCGTCGCTTGAACAGCCGGCGTTCCAGCAACAGGAGCCACGTTTGTCACAACTGGTGCCAATCCAGGTTGAACCACTACTGCATTCGGCCCAATAAATGGTGCAGGATCAGGTGTTGGCGTTGGAACAGGTACCGGTGTCGGTGGTGTTGGAACTGGTGGTACTGGAGGCACCGGCGGAACTGGTGTGTTCGCCGTGTACACCACATTTATTACATTTTCGGCAGCTGAGTTGTGCGTATAAACATGTCCAGTCACAAACTTGGTCGTCGTTGTATAACCATCGACGTCCGGCGAAGTAACTGCATTTGTCATCTGCTCGGGCGTCCACACATCAGCCAGAATCTCGCCCGTCACGTTGTCCGTCGTCACAGAATGAATGAACGTCAGCTCTTGTACATTGTCTGGAGCCAAAGTCTTATTCGCACTGTCCACGTAATGAATCGTCTGCTTGATCGTCTGCTTGGTCTGTGTTACCGTCGTGCCATTTTCAGCATAAACTACGACGATTGTTGAATCCTCATCATTCACATTAATTTCGTTAGCTGCAACCGTGGTTTGGTCCGTGTGATAACCCTTGACCGTTGGCGAATCCACCGCTGTCGTCTCTGCAGTCGTTGAATCCCAGTCAGTTCCAAGAACTTCGCCGGTCACGCGATCTGTATGTTGCACACCAGTGAATCTCACCGTTTGCACATTTGAATTCGCCAACTCGTTCTCATCCACGTCTTGATAAAGAATTGTCTGCTGCACGTCTTTAGAAACGGCATCATCATCAATACCGTGTGTGAAGTAAATGTTGATAGTCTTGTCTTCATCAAAAGTCACATTCGGATAAGTAGCATCATCAATATAATCTAGAACATACCCTTCGCCTTCATAATCGCTGATGCCATCATCTGAAATATCCTCTGTCACTCCTTCTTCGTTTTCAAAAGCATCTGTTTGTAGAATTTTGTTGTCGTTATCTTCGTCAATATAATTAACAGTGATGGTGTAATTTTCAGCCGCACTCTGCCAGACATACGTATCCGTCGTTCCACTTGAATTATGTTGATCCATTATTTTATTTGACTCTAATTGCTCGCCACTCGGTTGATGATCACTTCCATTTGCAACAATTCGCCATAACGGTGAAGACACAGTATAATCTTGGTCAAATGTCGTCCCAAGAGTTGGAGTTCGTAAATAGGTATTATTGTATTCCGTAAAAATAAATTCATCTCCGAGTGTTAATTTCCACAACGCAATACAAGCACTAAACATATTCATCATACCCATGTAACTATCATTTGGAATTCCACTAGTGTCAAAATTACTTAAATCTAATTGTTCCAATGCAAAACAGGAATTAAACATTCCATACATGCTTGTAACTTTTTTTGTATCAAATTCACTTAAATCTAATTGTACCAATGCATAACAACTAGCAAACATTTGTTGCATGTTTGTAACCACTGGTGTTCGAAAACTGCTTAAATTCACTTGCTGCAGTTCCGTGCATTCATAAAACATTTTCTCCATTGTTGTGACATTTTGTGTTCTAAATGTTCTTAAATCTAATTGCTGTAATTTATAACAGTAGCAAAACATACTATTCATGCTTGTGACTTCAGTCGTTGTAAAACTACTTAAATCTAATTGTGTCAAGTTTGAACACATTACAAACATATCGCTCATATTGGTGACTTTTTCAGTGTTAAAATTACTTAAATCCAACTCTGTTACGCTCTGACAATTACAAAACATTTCACTCATGTTTGTAACTTCACTCGTATCCAAATTGGTCAGCCCATTAATTGCCGTACACGCAACTGGCTGATAAAACAACCGGCTTGAATCAGGATTGGCAATGACTCCAGGCTTAAACTCCACTGAAGTAAACGATTCTCGACGGGAAGAAGTATTCCAATTAGTATACTCAGTTTCAACCCCGAGCATCCCGCTGTCTCCCTCAGATGGCTGAATCGTCAAGACGCCATCCGTGATGTTCCAGCTACAAGTCCCACTCACTCCGCTTGCAGTAGTTACAGCATGCGCGATCGACTGCCAATTTTGCACAATCGTAGTCGTTGTCGGCGCCACCAGTCCGACAAACAGCACGCTCAAAAGCAACATTGCCTGAATCATCCGTCTGCTAAGTTTATGGATCATAGTCCTGTTCTCCTTTTTTATCTTTGTAACCCAATTGTAACAAAGTGATTAGAACGGACTGCGCGTAAAGTTTAGTTTAGTTTAGTTTAGTTTAGTTTAGTAAAATTATGTCATGGATTTGAATTAGTCTGAAATGGTGGATTGGAAAAAGAATTATTTGTTACCTTATAGATGAAATGACAGCAAAAAAGCCACCCAATATTGGATGGCTTTCTTAGGCAAATCTGAATCAAATTAACCGCGACGGGCTTCCTTGATACGAGCAGCCTTACCGTGCAAGGCACGCAAGTAGTACAACTTAGCACGACGAACACGTCCGAAGCGTACAACCTCAATCTTATCAACACGTGGTGAGTGCAATGGGAAAGTACGTTCAACACCAACACCGCTTGAAATCTTACGAACGGTATAAGTAGCTTGAATTCCAGCTCCCTTACGCTTGATCACAACACCTTCGAACAATTGCACACGTTCGCGGGTTCCTTCGACGATACGAGCGTAAACCTTCACTGTATCTCCGGCACGGAAATCAGGAACGTCACTACGTAATTGTGATTCTGTCAACTTTTCTAACAATGCATTTTGGCGCATAGTAAATCTCCTAATCGACATTCATTAATCGTCCGACCAGCGGAACATCGTTAATATGGTTTTAAAACCGTTTATAAGTATACCAAATATGTAGTGGTTCTTCAAGGAAAAAATTCACTTTATTTCTTTCTCCTATTTTTGATAATTTTAACAATAATATAGATAATCAACAATATGCCTGCAATATTTATAAACGTATTAACAAACCAGTTATTGTACCAAGTCATAACAGCTACCTTGTATCCGTAAGATAATTGTATTTCAATGAAATTCACAGAAAACGAATATTATTTTTGTGGAATTCATCAATAAAGCAACTGTAACTTAAGTTTGTGAATTTTTTGTACGCACTTTTAGTCCTTTCTACAAAAAATGACGCATCCAGGATTTAAATCTCCCAAATTCGTCATCTTTTTGTGAATATTCATTTTTTCATCAATTTTAAATTACTTCAAAACCTTAAAGCGAGCATCTGCATCCAAATAATCTTTTCCAGCTGCTGGTGCTTCAACTGACCCAATAATCAATTGTGAACGCAAGCGCCAGTTAGCAGGAGTTCCAAATGCTGCGGCAAACTTTTCATCAATCAATGGGTTGTAGTGTTGTACCGTTGCGCCAAGGCCAGCTTCAGTTGCTGCCAACCATGTTGCGTACATTGCAATTCCGTGACCTTGTTCTGACCAGTCATAGAAATTATCAGCGTAGATAGCAAACTTTTCTTCGTATTCTTTCACAACATCAACATCAGTGTAGAACAAAACAGTTGCGTAACCAGCCTTAAAGCCATTGATCTTAGCAACAGTTGCTTCATAGGCAGCTTCATCAGGAACTTCACTCTTCAAACGATCAGCAACCAAATCCCATGCTTGATCGTGCTTATCACCAAACAAAATTACGGCGCGGACAGTTTGATTGTTAAAGGCAGTTGGTGCTTCTTTAATAGCTTCTTCAATCAATTCAACCAACTTGTCATCTGAAATACTAACATTCTTGCCCAATGCGTAAATCGAACGACGCTTTGCTTCCAAATCCAAAAAGTTACTTTCTAATGCCATAATCTTGTTCTCCAATTCTGTGTGTGAAATTTTGTTAATACAAATAATATATCAATTCACTTACAAAAAGTAAACTAAAAAGTCTCGCTTAACGCTCTCATTATAAAACATTTTCTTCATAAAAATCACTTACAAAGTCCTAAAATAACAGTTATACTTATTTAAAAGAAGTAGTATATCTACACAAATCGTATTAGACAGGCAGGAACAGTTGTCATGGAAAATCATATTTACGATCCAATTGATTCAGAATTAATGTGTTATCAAAATAATGAACAAATTTTTCGTGCGCATAAATTGTCAGCCTACCACCGTCACAATGCTTATGAAATTTATTTTTATCAAAAAGGCAACGTCAATGTTTACGCTGATCATACTCGTCATCACCTTACTTATGGCGATATCATGGTCTTCTCTCCTGACGAATTGCACCGAAATGAACTGCTTGATGATGGGCACTATCAAAGTCTTGGCATCAATTTACGTCCTGATTTTGTTGAACGGCTCTCAACTCCGCAATCGGACCTCGCAACTGTTTTCAAAAATTATCATACTGGACGCCAAAGCAATTTGCTACACGTCTCAAATCCTCAGATGGCCGCTTTGACTGGACTGATGCACCAAATTATTGATCTCAGTCTGGCAGACTCCAAAGTTGTTTGTGATGAACGCGAAACTTGTTTTGGGAGCGATGCACTCCTGGCAGCCAAGACGACTGAATTACTCGTGACGTTGACGCAGCTGTATCAACAAGGAACGACGACTTCACAAAATACGATGCCCCGCGTGGTCGTGGATACGATTAAATATATTAAGGCGCATCTCACTGATTCAATCTTACTTGACGATTTAGCCAACGAACTTTCTTATTCTGGAACTTATCTGAGCACTTGTTTCAAGCAAGCGACTGGTCTAACCCTGCGCGAATATATCTTGGATCAACGCATCATGATGGCGCAAAAGTTGTTGAAGGATGGCTCAAGCGTCCAAGAAACTTGTACGCTGGCTGGGTTCAATGATTATGCTAACTTCATTCGATCATTTAGTAAGTCAACTGGAATTACTCCTGGTAAATTCAGACATACACAACTATAAACAAAGGCTCTATAACGTATAGTGCTTATTATGCAACACTGTGATCATTTCTCACGTGCGTGGTGGCTTTTCGATAAAGATAGTAAGTGGCGACACGGTCCCATTCGACTTTTAATTTCGATAGATCGAAATTTAGTCGAATTGGTGCCGCTACCTCGCTTTTTCACCTACTATCATCATCTCAATCCACCACGCCTTGAATAAAATGACCAAGATGTTCGTAACTTAGTTGATCTGCGGAGCGATTCTGTCGTCGGATGACAAAGCCCTTGCCGAATCTAGCCGAAACTTTTCACGCGTGCTTTAGCGCCGTGAAATTGGCAAATTATTTTGCCATTCGAACCACCTCCGTTACTAAGTCGCCCAGCTGTATGACACAGCTG
>JAITPD010000056.1 GCA_031289615.1 Lactobacillaceae bacterium
ACGATTCAACAATGTCCGTATTTCACGCAAAAGCAAAGGCTTAACTCCGGTTGAAATCCGAAATCAAGCCCTTGCGGTATAATTAATTAACTTGTCTAACTTTTTTGGAGCCCTTCACAATGACGAGCGAAGGTAAGGCTATTTATTATGCTTTCTGTAATTCGTGCGCCGACCATTGTTCGTTAAACTCGGCAAGAACAGTACGGGCGTCCGCAGTTGACTTGGTATCCATCAAAGCCATGCGCAGATCAGATGCATATGAGAATGAACGCACATAAATTTTAAAGAAACGCTTCAACTTTTGGAAGTGCCGTGGTCCATATAATGCGGTCACTTCATCATGCAGATCAAGTTGGAGGTTCAAAAGCTCCAGTGATTCTTCCAAAGTATGCTCGCAAGGATTAACTTCAAACGCCCAAGGACTCTCAAAGATTCCACGACCAATCATGATTCCGTCAATTCCAGGATGTTCCTGAGCCAGCTGTAGCCCGGCTTGGCGATCTTTAATATCGCCGTTGAACTGAATCAAAGTGTTTGGCGAAATTTCGTCACGCATTGCCAGGATTTCATCAATTAATTCGAAATGCGCAGGAACCTTTGATTGCTCTTTACGAGTACGCAGATGCACAGTCAAAACTTGAACATCTTGCTTCAACAAGAATGGTAGCCAGCGCTTGTAAGTTTCCAACTCGTTAAAGCCAAGACGCGTTTTAACTGAAATAGGCAAACCAACTTGCTTAGCAGCCTGAATAATGGCTTCAGCATCGTGGGGGTGGCGAATCAAGTCAGAACCACCAGCATTTTTAATCACAGTGCCATCAGGACAGCCCATGTTAATATCAATTGCTTGATAACCATCCGTCTTGAGTTCAGTAATGGCGCTAAGAAAGTCTTCAGGGCGATTTCCCCAAATTTGCGCAATCGGCATCTTTTCACCTTTAGCAACGGCCAAACGACCTTGGACCGAGAACTTAGCCTTGGGGTGCGCAATACTGCGGGCGTTGACGAATTCGGTATAGTACATATCTGGGCCAGCAGCATGTTCAACAACACGGCGGAAAACAGTATCAGTTACTGCTTCCATTGGCGCCAAGGTAAAGAATGGCACGTGTTCGCCAGCTTTTTGGTTTGCTGAATGGACAATGTTTTGCCAAAATTCAGATTTCGCTTTTCGCATATTCAGAAATTCCTTTCAATTAGAACTTATCTTCTGTATAAAAATATCAAGTTCCTTCTATTTTACGGACTTTCCTTACTTTTTACAATAGTTTGTTTGGCAAAGATGTTTCACGTGGAACATTAAGAGGTAAAATAACTTCAGAGCGAATATCACACGTTGGTTCAAATAAATAATTACTCATAAGTTAGTTTGTGATAGGTTAATTCACAAATAAATCTTTTTACTGTCTGATAAATTGGACTAATTCACACCAATGACATAATCTTAATAAAATAAAATAAAATAAAATAAAATAAAATAAAATAAAATAAGTGCAGAGTATATTCAAAGTCTAGTCGTATACTTAAGTTACAAAAACAAATTACGAGGGTAGAAATATGAAAATTCATGTGATAAGTAGGCGAATAGTTCAAATGTTACTGCTTTTAAGTGTGCTGATCGTAGGGAGCATGACGCCGGCTATCAGCATGATTGTGCCGAATTGGCAGACAGTGGTGCATGCGGATGATAATGGGACGAGCGGAACTTGTTATTGGGATATAACGAATGGTGTTTTGACGATCCAGCCAACCAATGGAGAAAGTGGCACACTGGGCGTTATAACTACTACTAGTGAATGGGACACTGTTGCAAATCGCACCACGATTACTTCAGTTGAAATTAAACCTGGGGTCATAGCTAATACAAACTCAAGTAACATGTTTTACGGCCTGGAAAATTGTACAGAAATTAATGGGCTTAAAAATTTGAATACGAGTTCAGTTACAAATATGAGCTATATGTTTGCTTCCTGTAACGCGTTGCAATCATTAGATTTAGATGATTTCAAAACGAATTCAGTTACAACTATGGTCTACATGTTTTATCTTTCCCGGGGCTTGGAACAACTAGATTTAAGCAGTTTTGACACGAGTAGAGTTACACTTATGAGTTACATGTTTTATAATTGTCGGGGCTTGAAACAGCTAAATTTAAGCAGTTTTAACACGAGCATTGTTACAAGTATGTATCAGATGTTTAATAACTGTGACCAATTGCAAGAATTAGATTTGAGTAATTTTGATATGAGTCAGGTTGGTAGTACTTTAGAGACTTATATGTTTCATAATTGTACGAGTATGTGGAAATTGACGCTTGGGAATAAATTTAGTCTTACTACTTGGATGGCTTTGTCGAATCCAGTTGAGGACACGCTTTTTGATTCGTTCTATGAAGTTAATTCAACTAAATGGCGTCTTGTGGGTTCCGGGGATGCCCATCATCCGCAAGGTGCTGAGTTGACGGCAGCTGAGATTATTACTCAACACAATGGTCAGGGAACAACGGATACCTATGTTTGGCAGGGAACCCGCATACCAGATGGGCAAACGAATGTTGACTATACCATTGATCCTAGTTATACTATAACGATTCCAGAAGGTATTACGATTTCAAATTCAAATGGTAAAGGAAGCGGAGATGTCGAGTTGGGTGCATATCCAAAGCTGCCTTACAATGAAAGACTTATCACAATTAGAGTAACCTCAGTAGCTTGGAAGTTGACCAATGATCACGATACGACAGGCGTTGCTTATCTCTTTGGAACTAATGAAGGCGACAATGATTTAAGCACAGGGACGCCATTTACCTTTGAGGCGAATGGTGAGAAGGCGACTCCTACCGTGCAGACAGTCTACGCAACTTTGCCTAGTGGATCAGAATTTAAGTATGCTGAGACGTATACAGATACGGTGAATTACACAATTAGCACGGGTGAACCAGTAGCTTAGGTGGAGTTAATGCAATTGGCAACGTCAAGTTAGCAGTTTAGTTACTGAAAGATTGTTTTGGATTAAAATGTTGGATATAAAGAGGCTGGGACAAGTTAATTTTGCTCCAGCCTTTGTTATATTATCTAAATTTAGTCGTTCATTTTTGAATGCTTCAAACCGTAAGCAAAGTATACGATGAGGCCAATCAGGAACCAAACTGCTCCGAAGATCAACGTCACACCTTGCAATTGCGTAACTAAGAAGATCAAGAAGATTGCTGAAATAACGGGCAAGAATGGGTAACCAGGCATTTTAAATCCAGTATTAGGCAAATCAGTCTTAGCACGACGACGCAAAGGAATTACGCCAAGTGAGACAACCAAGAATGCCAAAATTGTTCCAAAGTTAACTAATTCGACCAATTGGTTCAACGGAACAAGTCCACCAAAGATTGCGACCACAATTGTTGCGACAATCAAAGCAGTTGTTGGTTGTGATGAAAGCTTATTTAAGCGCCCAACCTTTGGCAACAACCCATCGCGGCCCATTGAGTAGAGCAAACGTGATGAACCAAAGAGTGAAGCGTACATCATCGTGAACATTCCAATTAAGGCACCGATTGTAATTACAATTGAAGCCCAGTGTGCGCCAACGCTTTGGAAGACGAATGCAGCTGGATCAGAAACGTCAAGCTTAGTATAGTTGACCATTCCAGTCATAACCAAGGCCATTCCAGCGTACAAAATGGTTGAAACAATCAAGGTACCAATAATTCCAATTGGCAAGTTCTTTTGTGGATTCTTAACTTCGGCAGCAGCAAGGGCCAATCCATCAAAGCCAAGGAAGGCGAAGAAGACCATCGTTGTTCCGGTAAAGATTCCGTGCCAACCAAAGGCTCCGTTCAAGCGCTCGGGGATAAATGGTGAGTAGTTAGTCGTCTTGATATAGAAGAACCCAACAATGATGAAGAAAACGATAATAACGACCTTCAAGGCCACCATGAAGTTTTGCACGCGCTTTGATTCTTTCATTCCACCCCAAAGCATAGCTGAGATGATTAAGATGATCAGCACAGCAAACAAGTTAATATAAGTTCCGTGTGCTGGGTCATATGCTCCAGATAGAGCGGTCGGCATCTTGAATACTGGAGCGATGAAGTTGGCGAAGTATGCTGACCAACCAGTCGAAACGGCGGCGACGGCCAGGAAATATTCCAAGATCAAGGCCCAGCCAAGCACCCAGCCGACGATTTCTCCAAAGACCACGTTTCCAAATGAGTAGGCAGAACCGGCAACTGGCAGAACTGACGCAAATTCAGAATAAGCCATGGCAACCAGTGCTGCAACAATGGCAGCCAGGATGAAACTAATGACGATGGCAGGACCAGCTTGGGTCGCTGCGACCGTTCCTGGCAGAATGAAGATTCCAGTTCCAATCACGGTTCCAATTCCAAGAGACATCAAATCTTTGGCGCCCAAGGTCTTGGCGAAGTGACTATCAGACTTAATATAGGCTTCGCGGGACTCTTGACGGAAAATACGTTGTAATAAACTCATAAAATTCCTCAATTCTTAATGATAAATAATGGCAAAAGCTTCTGTGGGACAGCAGGCCAAAACGGTGCTTGTTACTAGAAGTTTCGATTGATAATATCTAATATCTTACTTATTTTTTACCTATAAGTCAACGGATTAGGTTAAATAAATTAAAGTTCGGTAAGAAAGATTAATTATAAGTGTTGACAGATTAGGCTAGACGGATTATGATTACATTCGTTAATAGCTAGGACGAGATGAAGTAGCCCGTGAAAGTTGCCAAGAGAATCAGTGGTTGGTGCAAACTGATGAACAGCAGCGAGTGAAAATGGTCTTCGAGTTATTTGTGATGGTGAGCAGTCATGTTAGCCAGAGCCGGGCGCGCCCGTTATAGCGTCTCAGTATTTCCCGAGCTGTCGATCGATCCAGCAAACGGCGTACTGTTTGAGCGTAATTTATCGATGAATTACGGAAACCAGGTGGTAACACGATTATTCGTCCCGGAATCTTTAGTAGAAATGCTGAGGGTGCCGGGATTTTTTAATTGTTTTGATAAGTAATGTGTAGGGTTAGTTATGATGTTGGGATTGGGGGCGGTCGCTTTTGCTCAGGATTGTTTTCGTTCGAATTCGACAAGGTTAACATCCGACGACAGAATCGCTATGCTGACAGCCCCAAGCACAATATTTTTATGATGCACCTTGTTCATTTAATTAAAAGCGTGGTGGATTGAAATGATGATAGTAGGTGATCAAGCGAGGTAGCGGCACCAATTTGACTAAATTTCGGTTTACTGAAATTAAAAGTCAAATGGGACCGTGTCGCCACTTACTATCATTATTGAAAAACCACCACGCAAGTGAAAAATGAACAAGGTGCATCATACACTAGCGCCACACGTCAGTAGTTGCAACACGCACAACACTCATAGGAATAGGATAAAGGGAGCAAGGATTATGAATAAGACAAAACAGGTATTGAATATTTTGGTAGCAACGTTAGCAGTGGCAGGAACAATAGCAACGGCATTGCCAGTTAATGGTTCTGCAGCGACACACAAGGAAAAAACGATTAAGGTCGGGATTAATTCTCCTTCAAAGGTTGATGAAGGGGTTTGGAAGCTCGTGAAGAAGAATGCCGAAAAATACAACTTGAAGATTAAGTTGGTGACGTTTACTGATTTCAATCAGCCAAATCAAGCTCTAAATGAAGGCAATCTAGATGCCAATGCTTTCCAACATTATGCGTTTTTGAAGAATTGGAATAAGGCCCACAAGGCAACGTTGACAGCTGTAGGTGAGACAACTTTGGGACCGGGACGACTTTATTCTGATAAATACACGTCAGTTAAAGACTTGCCAGAAGGTGCAACGGTCGCAATTGCAAATGATCCAACGAACGAATCACGCGCGTTGTTCTTGCTCAAGGCAGCTGGTTTGATTAAATTAAAGGCTGGAGTAGAGTCACCAACTGCCAAGGACGTTTTGGCTGGTTCAAAAGTGCAAGTGAAAGAATTGGCTGCTGATCAAACGCTGGCTTCGTTAAACTCAGTTGATGCAGCCGTGATTTCATCAACATTTGTGGAAGCGGCGCATAAGGATCCGGATTCAGCGATTTACGTCTGGAATGCTAACAACAAGGACACGCACCAATGGGTTAACATTATCGCAGCGCAAAAGAAGGATGCAAAGAAGTGGTATATTAAGGATTTGGTGAAGGCATATCAGCAAAAGAATGTTGGTAATTACATTAATAAAAATGAAGATGGTGCCTCAATTGCGGCTTGGAAGGGTGCTCCAAAGCCAACTACTCAGAGTGCAGATACAAAGTAAAACTTGTTCCACGTGAAACAAAATAAGACTAGGAACCCAAAAATTGGGATGCCTAGTCTTTTTAAATTCTAAAACAAAACTGAGATTAACAAGATTGCCAGTGACACTTGGAACAGGATCGTCAATAATCCATAACCAAACAATTTTCCGCCCGCATTCTTAATTGTTGACCATTTAAGGTTAAGCCCTATTCCAGCCAAGTTCACAACGCCAAAGAAGCCAGTAGTTTCTTTCGCGCTAGTTGTAATTACACTGGGTAACTTCAAAAACGAGCTGAACAGCATCAGAACAATAAAGGTAATAATGAACCAAGGAATTTTAACCTTTGGACGTATCTGTTTCATTTCAGCCTGGGCAATGGCAGAATCATTCTTATGTGAATAGTTCGCCAAGACCACGACGACAACCGACAGCAAGATCACTCGCACCATCTTAAATAGGGTTGCATATGCCACGACAGATGGATTAACCAATGAGGCAGTTCCAACAACTTGACCGACCGATTGCACGGTGCCACCAATTAATGCGCCGACCAGTAAGTTGTCTTTGCCAAATAACATTGGGCCAATCGTTGGCAAGGTCAAGAGTAGCAACACTCCCATGATAGAAACAGTTGCCACCGAAGTTCTCCGTTGGTCGTCATCAGCCCCAATCGCAGGTGCCACAGAGGCAATCGCTGAAGATCCGCAGACCGCATTTCCGGCGCCCATTAACATTGCTACTTTCGGTCCGACCTTAAACACGTGAATTCCCATCCAAGTCACAACTAGAATTGTGAGAGACATTTGGATTAATGTAAAAATGATGCCACTAAAGCCGAGTTCCTCAATCGTTCGCAGGGTTGTCGTGATTCCCAACAATGCGATTCCAATTTCAATCGGATATTTTTCGGCCCATCTAACTCCAGTGGACCAGCGTTGTCCGTTTAATACTGTGTTACCAATGATGATGCCACCAATCATTGCGATTCCTTCTGCTCCCAAAAATGAAATGTATGGGGCAATTAGCTTTGCGATGATGGATAAAATAATGGTTGCGATAATCCCAGGTATCATTGTTTTCTTGATTGCCATTGCTACTCCTTTTTTGGCTGTCATTTTGCCAGATAAAGCTCACATTAATTTGATAAAAAATAAGGCCAGGGCCAATTCGACCCCAGCCTTAAGTTGGTTTAATTTTCTTCGTCTACATTATCTTTTGGTTCGCCAGTGTGAAACAGTAGCCGGAACCCAGAAAGATCTAGCAGATTACGGGTCACCATTGCGACACCACCTGCTAAAGTTGCACGGTCGACTGATTGACTAGCAAAGATCAGCGGAATCTCAGTCTGTGGCGTGATGTTGTCATAGAAGCTACGTAAAACATTAAAGAACGTTGGCCGTTTACCAAGAATTCGCGAATGCACAATGATTGCTTCGGGGGCAGTTTGTTGCACGATATTATAGAAAACAGAGGCCATTGTCCCGAGCCATTCTTCCCAAATTGCAACAGCGACCGCATCTTGATTATCAACCAGCTGACAGAACTCATCACGGCTCAAGGATTCCATGCCACGCAATTCGATCGTGCGACTGAGCAGAGCATCTTCTGAGAACAGATCTTCCAGGTGCACAGGATTCGTAAAGCCTTCTTGAGCCCAGTTATTCTTGAGCATGACCGTCCGCCCAATTTCGCCAGCTTCACCGTGCACACCAATAAATAGTTCGCCCTTTTGAATGATTCCAGCACCGATTCCGTCATGAATATTGACCGTCACGAAGTTGTTGAGAACCATATCACCCGCATAATCTTGATAATCACGAATATAAATCGCAGCCAAGTTCGCTTCGTTTTCTAGATAAACCGGAACGCCGAGCTTTGTTTGCCAACTTCCAGCAATATCAGCACCAACAATTTCCTTTAAATAGGGAGCGTAACGTACTTCATCGTTTTCAACTACTCCGTGAATCCCGACACCGACGCCAAGAAGACCGTTTTCAGTTTGCAGATCACCAAGTTGTGAAATATAAGACAGAGCTGCTCGTTCGACTTCTGAAAATGACATGCCGTTGATAGTGAGTTCGCCGTGAGTGATAACTTCGCCAGTAATTTTTGACGCCATATAACGCAAATGAGTGCGACCAAGATCGAAAGCCACAACGTAACCATAATTATGGTTGAAGCGAATCAGACGAGGGCGCCGACCACCAACGTGAGAAGATTCACCTTCGCCCAGGTCTTCGATTAACCCAGCTTCTTCAATATCGCGATAAATTGCCGTAATAGTTGATTTATGCAAATTGATGGTATTGGCAATCTCAACTCGTGATGTTTGGGTGGCGTTAAATAAAGCTTGGACCATTAGTTTTTTGTTTGCTTCACGCATTGAATCTTGATCGACTTTGGAAACCATAGATTCCTCCTTTCCTTGTAATTGCTATATTATTAATAAACTAATTTAATGAGTTGGGCTAGTTATGAAACACTTCATATCAGTTCACTTTAATTTACATGAATAAGGTTTTCGTTAAAATATTGGCCTTTGGGTGATCAGCGAAGCGATTCTGTCGTCGGATGACCAGCCCTTGCCGAATCTAGGCGAAACTTTTCACGCGGACTTTAGTGCCGTGAAATTGGCAAATTATTTTGCCATTCGCAACCACCTCCGTTACTAAGCTGCTCAGCTGTATGACACAGCTGACCAACCAAGTACTACGGATCGTGTTTTGGTAAGCGATAAATCGCTAACAAAACGCATAGAATCGTGCAGGGCCATCCGAACGTAAAGAATCTTTAGCTGAGCTGATCAATCAAAGTGCCCACATAAATAGCAATACTCGTTAATTATGTATGTCTTTTGTCTCAACCTACATTGAATGAAACAAAAAGAGCTTAACATAAAAAGTCCGATTTATCGGACTAATAACTTTATTTTTAAATACTTTTCATTTATTATAATAACGGTTTCATTGCCATTAGTAAAGACGTGCGCATGTGAATATTATGGTTAAGTTCATAAAAATATCTAAAAATAGGCACCTGGAGATAGTTGCGTGGCAAAACTAACCGTGATATACTCAATCATGAAATAACGAAATCGCTTACATTAGATAAGTTATAACGTTATTGGAATTATTACTACTTTTATTTAAATAAGGAGTTTATATCATGGACGATAATGTTCAAAAAGATGAGTTTGTGAAGTTGTCACTTCGCGAACGCCTGTCTTACGGATTCGGTGACTTTGCCCAGAACTTGGTTTTCGGTACTGTTGGTGGATACCTTTTGTTCTATATGATCAACATTGATGGAATCTCAGCTGCTTCTGGAGCCTTGATTTTCATGATTGTTCGTTCAATTAACGTTGTGTGGGACCCATATGTTGGTGCCGCAGTCGACAAGAATCACCCTCGTGCGGGTAAGTACCGTCCTTACTTGGTGTACTTTGGTGTGCCATTGGTTATCTTGGCTGCTATGTTGTTCTTCCCAACTTCATCATTTTCACACAATGGTAAGTTCATCTATGCTTTGATCTCATACTTGGCAACTGCCTTGATCTATTCATTTGTTAACATTCCTTATGGATCAATCAACGCATCATTGACTCGTGATGGAGATTCAATCGCTGAATTGACTGCAACTCGTATGATGTTGGCTAACACTGCTAACTTGTTGGTTTACACTTTCTTCCCATTGTTCATTCAATTGGCAGTTGGTGGAAAAATGACAAACACTGGATTCTTCGGTTTGAAGTTGCCTTTGGGTGATTACGGAACTCCAGCCGCTCAATCAAAGTGGTTCTTGGTTTACGGAATCTACATGTTGATCGGATTTGGAGCATTGTTGCTTTCATACTTCGGAACTCGCGAACGTGTTTTGCCTGACGAAAATCAAGAGACTGTTAAGATTTCAGACATCTTGGTTGAATTGAAGCAAAACAAGGCTTTGCAAATTTTGGCTGGCTTCTTCTTGGTTGCCTTCACATTCATGTTCTTCGGAAACACTGTATGGCCATTCTTTATGCAAACTTCAATTGGTCACCAAGAATGGATGACTTCAATTGGTTTGATTGGTTCAATCCCTGGTATCTTCTTGGTTGTTTTGTGGCCACGTTTGCGTGGAATCTTTGGTAAGCAAGGATTCTTCGTAGTATTCTTGGGTCTCTTCATTATTGGACAATTGATCTTGTGGTACTGGTCACACGGTAACCAAGACAATATCTGGTTCGGTTACATCGGTCGTTTCTTGCAACAATGGGGATTGACTGCTGCTACTGGATTCATGTGGTCATTGGTTCCTGAAGTTGTCACTTACTCAGAATATGCTTCTGGTAAGCGTGCGGCTGGAATTATTAACGCCGTGATGGGACTTGCATTTAAGGTTGGGTTGGCTCTTGGTGGAATTATTCCTGCCTTGATCTTGAGCCACTATGGCTTTAAGGATGCAACTCACACTGGTTCACATGGTAACTGGGCAATCGAATTGTCATTCATCTGGATCCCAATTGTCTTGGCAGTTGTAGCTGGTTTGATTATGGTAATCTATCCATTGAAGGACCAAGATGTAACTGACATGAACAAAGAATTGTCAGCGAACTAAGAAAGGAGCAAGATTATCATGAAAAATCCTGGGCGCAACGAAGAGTTGTTCAATAAGGTACAAAAAGCTGTTAACACTCCTGTTATCACATTTGTTGGATGGTTAGTTTTGATTTTTATCGTCCTTTACATTTTGATTTACGGAATCATGCCAGTTGTTGGTTTGCTTGTTCCAATTCCAACGAACATCTTCGTAACAACTGAAGTTAATTACCTTGCATTTGTATTGGTTGTTGTTGGAGTGGCTGTAATTTGGGCCGTTGCAACGCTTCTACAAAAGTTGATGGGTAAGAAGAAGTAATCTATATTACTAAAATACGAAACGCTGTCTGGCTTAGGTCGGATGGCGTTTTTTTCTGTGGACCTTGCAAGATTGAAAACGTTGCACTTGATCTAACCAGCTCCGCTAAAGATTCTTTACGTTCGGATGGCCCTGCACGAGTCACGGCAAATGGCAAAATAATTTGCCAATTTCACGGCGCTGAAGCACACGTGAAAAGTTTCGTCTAGATTCGGCAAGGGCTAGTCATCCGAGGACAGAATCGCTTCGCTAACAAGCAAACAACTTGGTCATTGTTATAACGTAAGCTAAAAACCAGCGAGGTGATTAAAAATATCTGTGAAACAGTTATTGATTGCTCATTATTTTTTAACATGATACACTCATTTTGTAATTTGAATAAACCTTTAGGAGATTTATCATGGAACTTAAACTAGTTAAGCATTTGACAATGCTGTGCGCAGGGATTTTAGTATGTAGTGTTATGACGCCTTTTACATTAATTGGGCACGCCGATGACCAGGTACAGCAACAACTTGAGGTTCATGAAAATTCTGATTGGAAAGCAATGGAAAATGAGATCAATTCTCCTCAATTCCAATTAGCTATTCATGGAGAAAAAAGTAAAGAGGTGTGTCAATCGTTACTAACGGAATACGATGGAGCAGAACGTGATATAATTTTTGTTGGTGCTGGCACGGGTTGGACGGAAAAAATTGTAAATGGTGGCGATAATACATATGCAACCACAAAAGCTGGATTAGCGAATTTGAGAGATTCATGGGGACTCAGTGCCGTGGCGATGATTGGTGCAGGTGGAGGAGCCGGGACGGCAATTGCTGGAATTCCAGGAGCAATCATTGGTGGATTAATTGGCAATGCATTATCTGGATACTGTAAAGATGCGCAAAATGACATGAAAAAATGGATAGATGTGGGATCAACTAAAGGCGGAGCTAGAGTCACTCTAACGGCTGAATTCCCAATTGACAGTGTGGATACAACTACACAATGCAAAGTTAGAAAAATTTGATAGGAGAAATAATATGGTTATTTGGCCTGTTGTTGCAACAATAGTAATTGTTGTTATAGTTGTTGGTGGTCTTAGACTTTTAGGGATAATACCTGGTAAAAAGAAGAAGTAAGTTATATTACTAAAATACGAAACGCTGTCTGGCTTAGGTCGGATAGCGTTTTACTGTGGAACTTGCCAGATAAGAAATGTTGCGCTTGATCTAGTCAGCTGAGCGATTCTGTCGTCGGATTACCAACCCTTGCCGAATCTAGCTGAACCTTTTCACGCGTGCTTTAGCGCCGTGAAAATGGCAAATTATTTTGCCATTCAGCATGAATCGTGCAGGGTAAATCCGAACGTAAAGAATCTTTAGCGAAGCTGATTGCATCAAGTTAAAAGCGGGGCTTTGTTAACGCTTATTTGCAATGCTATTTACAAAAATTAGTAGAAATCCGAAAAAAAGTCACATTATTAGATGAAAAGACTTGCAATGTAAAAAAGACCCGTCTATAATGGACAATGTAAGTTGGTTGCGTGAATAAACCAACCAACTAAAAGCTATGCGAATAGCTGTAACTATTAACTTGATTTAATCAATATTTGGAGGATGACATAATGTCAGAATTATTCGACTTTCCTAAGGTAGAGTTTATCGACGGATCAAAGGGCTTGGACTTCGAGGCTTCAAAGGGCTTCAACTTCTACAACCCAGAAGAGACTTTCACAATTAACGGTGAGACTAAGACTATGAAAGAATGGTTGAAGTTCTCAGTTGCTTACTGGCACACAATGGACCAACGCATGGTTGACCCATTTGGTGAAGGAACTGCTACTCGCCCTTGGGACGTTGATGGACAAGATGACATGTCTGACTTAGACCACGCAAAGTCAAAGGTTAAGTACATGTTTGAATTCATGGAAAAGTTGGGAATTGAGTACTTCGCATTCCACGATCGCGATTTGGCACCTGAAGGAAACACTTTGGCAGAAACTAATGCTAACTTGGACGCCATCGTTGACTTGATCGAAGCTGAAATGAAGCGTACTGGTAAGAAGTTGCTTTGGAACACTTCATCATTGTTCACTAACAAGCGTTTCTTAGCTGGTGGAGCAACTACTCCATTCGCTGACGTCTTCGCATATGCTGGAGCACAAATCAAGCACTCACTTGAAATTGCTAAGCGTTTGAACTCAGAATCATACGTATTCTGGGGAGGTCGTGAAGGTTACGAATCATTGTTGAACACTGACACGAAGCGCGAATTGGATCACATCGCATCATTCTTCAAGTTGGCAGTTTCATATGCTAAGGAAATTGGTTACACTGGACAATTCTTGTTGGAACCAAAGCCTAAGGAGCCAACTGCTCACCAATATGACACTGACGTTCAAACTACAATCGCATTCTTGTACACTTACGGATTGCAAAACGACTTCAAGTTGAACTTGGAAGGAAACCACGCTTACTTGGCTGGCCACACTTACGAGCACGAAGCCCGCTTTGCACGTGAAGCTGGATTGTTGGGATCATTGGACGCCAACATGGGTGACAAGCAAACTGGTTGGGACATCGACGAATTCCCTAACGACATTTACGAAGCTACTTTGGTAATGTACGAATTCATCAAGAACGGTGGATTGCCTACTGGTGGATTGAACTTTGACTCAAAGGTTCGTCGTGCATCATTCACTGTTGAAGACTTGTTCTACGCTCACATGGCTGGAATGGACGTCTACGCAGCAGGATTCCGTGTTGCTAACAAGATGATCGAAGACAACTTCTTGGAGAACATCTACAAGGATCGTTACTCATCATTTGACTCAGGTATCGGTGCAGACTTCGAAGCTGGTAAGGCAAACTTTGCTGACTTTGAAAACTATGTATTGAACAAGACCAACGATGAAGTGTTCGCATCAGTTAAGTCTGGTCGTTTGGAAGCTATCAAGGCTTCATTGAACAACTACATCTACTCAGTTCTTGGATCAACTTTCAATAAGTAATTTAAGGTGAGCATGTAGAAACGTTTTTGCTGAAAGCAAAACTGATTGATCGAGATAAGGTGAATAATTTTCGCGATTGCCATAGGCGTAAGCGGGGAAATTATTTGACTTAGTGTCGATTGAATCAGAGTTTCGAAAGGCGTTATCGCAAGGTAAGCCTTTGTAAGCACGTTTATGAGCATGTAGAAAAAGAATTAATACAGCAAGGGCTGGGCTACTTATCTAGTCCAGTCCTTGTTTTAGTTATTACCAAAAATCAAACACAAAGGAAACAAAAAATATGAGTGAAGTTGTATTGGGCGTTGATTTGGGAACTTCAGCTGTTAAGGTTTCGGCCGTTGACCGCGAAGGGAACATTGTTGCGCAAGAATCATTTGACTACCCATTGTCACAACCAAAGCCAGGTTATTCGGAACAAAATCCTGAAGACTGGGTTAACGGAACGACAGTCGCAATTGTGAAGTTGATCTTAAACGACAACATCAAAGCTGAAGAGATCAAGGGAATTTCATACTCTGGTCAAATGCACGGCTTGGTTTTGTTGGATGCCAACAAGCAAGTTTTGCGTCCAGCTATCTTGTGGAATGACACACGAACTACGCCACAAACAAAGGAAATCGCCGAGAAGATGGGCGATGAATTTATTAATGTGACTCGGAACAAGGCGCTTGAAGGATTCACATTGCCAAAGATTTTGTGGGTTAAGGAAAACGAGCCAGAAATTTTTGCACAAGCTTCAACGTTTGTGACGCCAAAGGATTATGTTCGTTACCGCATGACTGGTAAGTTGGCGATGGAAATCTCTGATGCATCTGGAACTGTGGCAATGGATGTCGCTGCTGGAACGTGGTCAAAGGAAGTGCAAGAAGCCTTTGATTTGCCAGCATCATTCTTCCCTGAAATTATTCAAGGAGTTGATTACGCCGGAAATATTTCACAATCATACGCATTGTTCTCAGGTTTGACAACTGAGACAAAGGTGTTTGGTGGAGCGGCCGACAACGCTGCAGGAGCGATTGGTTCAGCCATTTTGAAGCCAAACATGGTCTGGTCATCAATCGGAACTTCTGGTGTGGTCTTGAAGTATGAAGACAACGCAAACGTGGATTACAAAGGTAAGATTCATTTCTTCAACCACGCAATTCCTGGGAAGTTCTACTCAATGGGTGTAACACTTTCAGCTGGGCACTCTTTGAACTGGTTCAAGTCAACATTTGCACCAGAAGAAGACTTCACGCCATTCGTTTCAACTGCTGCTAAGTCATCGGTTGGAGCCAATGGACTTTTGTTCACGCCATACATCGTGGGTGAGCGAACTCCTTACGCTGACGGAGACATTCGTGGAGCTTGGATCGGTGTAGATTCAATGCACAAGCGTCATGACTTCGTGCGTTCTGTCTTGGAAGGAATTATCTTCTCGTTCAAGGACATCTTTGAAATTTATGAAGGTGCCGGAGCGGACTTCGACACAGTAATCGCATCAGGTGGGGGCGCAAAGTCACCATTGTGGTTGCAAATTCAAGCGGACATCTTTGATAAGAAGGTTGTTGTGTTAGAAAACGAACAAGGTCCTGGAATGGGTGCAGCTATCTTGGCTGCTGTTGGACTTGGTTGGTTCGCGTCAGTTCAAGATGCTGCGGAAAACTTCGCATCATTCGGACAAGAATACAACCCAATTCCTGAAAACGTCGAGAAGTACAAGGCTGTTTACAAGGAATACAAGCAAGTTTACGCAGCTACTGCAGACTTGTCACATAACTTGATGGACTATCGCCGTTCATTGTAAGATAAACATTGAGGTCACCCCGGTTTTGCGAGGGTGGCTTTTTTGCTGTCTTGAGAAGGTTGAAATTAAAAATCCGCCAGTAAATTGACGGATTTTTAGCTAGCATTATTTTGCTTTTTTGAGTCTAACCACAGCGTGTAAAACCGTCCAAATCAAGGCGATTGCAACTGAGATTGCGATCAAAACTGTTGAAACTTTCAACATTGGTGGATTAAAGCTCAATGTGATGGTCTGTTTTTGATCAGAAGCCGGAATGTTGATGCGAGTCAGATAACCACGTAATGGCTTGCTTAACTTCGCATCGCCACCTGAAACACTGTAACCTGGCCACGCAGTTCTCGAGAATACGACAGATGTAGCTGTGCTGTGAGCCGGAACCTTAAGCTTAACCTCATAGTTGGTATTAGCAATTTGCTTAATACCAGTCTGATTCGTCCATGCAACGCTACCAACATTTGGACTTGTTACGTCGCGTTGGATGATGACATAGTGTGTGTCAAATGACGTTAACTTCCATCCAGCTGGGACTTGATGGAGCTTTACAATTTGCTTATAGTACTTGGAATCAGTCGCAACACCAACAGTATCAACTTGTAACAAATCAGCAAGTGTTAATTTAGTGGTCTTATCAACTGTAAATAGCTTTTTGTATTGATCAACATCAATTCGGGTAGGGTCTCCACCACGGAAATCTTCACTAAAAGTTTTGAATCCCACGGGTGTGTACACGTTCATCGAATTATTGTTGGTGATATACCAATCGTTTCCCATGACAGTTTGATTATCGAAGCCAAAGATAACTGTGTTTCCTTTGAACCGCTCAGCCATCCTTAGAATCTCAGACTTCTTGGCAGGCATTGCGTAATCAGCATAGTGATAATTAATATATTGTCCTTGGATAGCATCACCAATACGGCCGACCATGCGTCCTTGAACAACCAAAGAAATTCCAGAAGCAATCACAGCCATTGTCAGCATTAACGCAATTGGCTTTTTAATGTTCAAATGTTTCTTGAACAAGTTAATTTGCGTATTGTTATTACCAAAATAGGCAACTAACAAGACAAGCAAGGCAACGACGATATTAATGACAATGATCGTTTTTGCACGTTGCGGAGTATTTGAAAGCTCAAGATATACTCCTAATGCAACGAAGCCAACAAAGGCCCAGACACGAGCTTTGTTAATTTTCAAACCTAGTTGCGAAATGAGCATAACTAACAACAGGAGAAGTAGTTGTCCAAAATAAGCCATCATCCGGATTGGGAAACGCAATGGTCCGACTGAATCAGGGCCAAACAACAATGCAAACGTCAGAACTGTTGGAACAACCCATTGGATCAAGGTCACACGATTGTTTTTGATGAATTCTTTAATCTTGCTAAAGTCCAAGAAGACAATTAATAATAAGATCCAACCAATGTACATCAACGGCATATAGGTGACTGAACTGGCCGTCCACCACGAGTTAATTTCTGAATAACCGGTTGGCGAGAACGAATACAACAAATCAGATACGTTCGGCGACATGAAGTTGTTGTTGAAAATTCCTTCAGTATTACGCATCGTCACAGATGAAATAGCAATTCCCGGCAGATAGACCGCCAACGTTGCGAATGCGAGACTTGCTCCCATGATAATAATGCGACGGAATGTTTGCCATTCTTTAGCGAAAATTGCGGCTAAGAACGCACCAAGCATTGTCATGATCAACATGATGGTTCCAAAGACGTATCCGACCGTGATAATTGTGTAGCCAATGACGAACACCCAAATTGGACTGGCTTCTTTATTTAAGAAACGGCGAAGGGCCCACCAAAACCAAGGGAAGAAGGCCGATACCATTAAGTCCGTGACCCACGATGAAGCACCGGCAAACATTGTGAAGCCAACAAATGGAGCGGCAAAGCCTAAGACAATTGCCCAACGCTTTTGCACGTTCACTGAGTGTGCGAGGAAGAAGACACCAAGGCCTAAGATATTCAACAAGACGATCTTGAAAACTGTTGAGAAGACTAAGAAGTTTGATGAATGGTAGACGACGAGTGAGATCACCCAAACTAGCGGGCTAAAGGTTCCCCATTGTCCTTCAGCTAAATAATTACCGGATCCTTGGGCTGCCACGTTAAAGATTGGCAGATGTCCCTGTGTCAATAATTTCCCAACTTCATACCATTGACCAATTGCGCCACGTTGAGTATCGTCCAAGAAATAAAAACGATGATAAAACACCAAAGGAACGAGGCTGAGCACTGTTACAACTGCAACAATGAAGGCCATGCTCCCTAATGATATTTTCCATTTATTTTCTGTGTTATTCATAGAAATCTCCCCGTGATTAATTCAATTTTTCAGCAATGATATAGCGAGGGCGGTGCTTGACTTCCATGAAAATCTTACCAATGTATTCGCCGATAATCCCGATGGCAACCAGTTGAAGGCCACCAAGCATCCAGATTGAAACCATTAGAGTAGGCCAACCAGCTGTGGTTCCGCCAAACGCCCAACCAACGATGATATAAATCAAAAATAGAATGCTAAATCCAAAGATGGCAATCCCAGTATTACGCACAAAAGTAATTGGTGAAATTGAGAATGAAGTAATTCCAGTCGCAGCAAATTGTATCATCTTGCGCATTGGGTACTTGGTCTCCCCAGCTTCACGTTCAGCGCGCGCATAATAAACCTTTGCTTCGTTAAAGCCAATCATTGGGAAAATACCACGCAAGAACATCTCGCGCTCTTGGTATTCGCCAAACGCACGTAAGACCTTTTGATCAACTAAACGAAAATCTGCGTGATTAGGAATTGAATTAACGCCAAGCGAGCTCATGACCTTGTAAAAACTTTGGGCCGTAAACCGCTTGATAAATGTATCAGACGTCCGATCGTTACGCACACCATAAACGATGTCCTTTCCTTTGTTAGCAAGCTGAACCATCTCAACAATCGCATTTGGATCGTCTTGGAGGTCAGCATCAATCGTGACAACATAGTCGATGTCAGTGTCAGTCAAATATTCCATACCGGCAATCAAGGCGTTCTGGTGACCAAAATTTTTGCTAAAGCGCAAACCTTGGACGGCACCATATTGTTCACGCAATTGATTGACCAGTTCCCAGGTTTTATCCTTTGAACCATCGTCAACATACATAATAAAGCTATCAGCTGACACTTGTTGCTCAGAAATCATTTTTTCGAGCAATTCGTGCAAAATCTTGGTAGTTTTTTCAATCACTGGTTCTTCATTGTACGCGGGCAAGACAATTGCCAATTTTTTCTCAGCCATATTACTTCATTCCTTTAACTTTATAGACCATCAGACGGGCAAACTGCATTGTTTTTGCCATCAAATTACCACGCCATAGAACAGACTTTGTGACAACTTCTGGATAATCGCGGTGCATTGCTTCGTTCATCCCAATTACGTGCTTACTCTGGACGTCTTGCAACTCAGCAGTCCATTGTCCTGAACTAACGCGGAACTTCACACCAATTTTGTTATCAGGAACGAAATTACCCTGGACCAAAACGTGCATATAAGATTCTAAGTCAACAACGTACGGATGAGTAAAGTCCCAGCCATTTCCCTTTTGAAAGGCGTCATGGCGCATCAAAACTCCGCCGGGCTCACCCAAAGCGTTGATGCCAAGACCGACAACGTGGCGAATTACAGCTGTACCAGACTTTGGCTTAGTAAGCCCAAGCAATCCCCATGACTTCTTTAAAATATTTCCTTGGTCATCAATCACTTCACGCAAGCTGGCTGTCAACACAGCGTCCGGATTACTTTCCAGTAAATCAAACTGTTGCTTCAAGGTTCCTGGCAACAAGACATCATCTTGTGGAATCAACTTGATGTACTTTCCAGTGGCCTTCGTCGAGACAAAATTCCAGTTTTCTTTGGCCGCACCCTCTGGAGCATCATAAATCTTTAAACGCTCGTCTTTAGCTGCGATTGCCTGTAATAGTTCGCGGGTTCCATCTTCTGGACCTTGTAAGGCGACAGATAGGTCAAATGTCACACCTTCTTGACTCAGGACGGACAGAACGGTTTCTTCAATGAATTGGATTGCTTTATAAGCTGGAATAACTACTGAAACATCTAACATTATTCGGACCTCCTAAATGAAAAGAACTTGTGACCGACGAAACTAATTACTGTTGTGACAACCAAAATCGCGAATTGTGCGACGATAGGGTTAATGTTCCAGACGTTAACCAAAATTGGCAACACAATCAGGTTAATGACGTAACTAACCAGGTTGACTAGGGTAAAGCGAATAAAGTCTTTAACGATGTGCCCCTTCACCCGAAATGTAACGTAACGGTGCAAGAAGAATGCAAAGAAGAGCGAGACAATCTGAGAAATCACAAGGGCGATCATGTAACCGTGCTGAATGTGCTTCAAAGACAATGTAATCCCGGTGAAAATCAGGAAACCAAAAACAGTATTAAAGCCTCCAACCATTAAAAAACGGAACTTTTCATCAGCTAGTATTTTTTTAATCTTTTCAATCATTGAATTTATTTTTCTCTTTCACATCGGATATGTAGCCGGCATACACCGGAATACATTTATTTGCTTTCAATACTTGCTAAGAAATTTGCCAAGGCAGCTTGCCAAGTTGGAATTTCAAAGCCAGTACTTTTGGTCTTAGCCAAGCTCATGACTGAATGCTTTGGTCGATATGCCTTTTGCACGAATTCAGCTGAGGTGACGGGCAACACCTTAACATCAGTATCTTTAAGAATTTCAGTTGCAAAGTCAAACCAAGTTGCTTCGTTGTCATTGCTCAATTGGTAAGTTCCAAAATCAGAATTATGATCAAGCAAATGCACCATGAATTCAGCTAGCGTACGGGTCCAAGTAGGGCGACCGAGTTGATCGTTGACCACAGTTAGAGTGTCATAATCCTTTGCTAAACGTTGCATCGTAAAGACGAAATTGTTCCCGAATTCACCAAACACCCATGAAGTACGGATTGTGTAATAGTTTGCGCCACTAGCTACGATAGCTTGTTCACCAGCGAGCTTAGCGCGACCGTATTCGTTCTTAGGATTTGGAGTTGAATCTTCGAGATATTCGCCTTCATTGGTGCCATCAAAGATATAGTCTGTTGAAATGTAAACAATTGTTGCACCAACTTCTTTAGCAGCATCGGCTAAATTTTTGGTACCGTCAACGTTGACCTTCCAATTGATTTCCTTACCTTCTTCTTCAGCTTTATCGACGGCCGTATAAGCGGCGGTATCATAAATCACAGCGGGCTTGATTTCGTTGATTACTTCAAAAACCTTGTCGCGATCAGTAATGTCCATGTTGTGGGCATCGTAAGAAACGTATTCTTCACCACGCTCGTCTAGCAATTTACTAAGCTCTTTACCAAGTTGTCCGTTGGCTCCGACAATCAAATTCATGTTCAGTCCCTCATCTTATTCGTAATAACTAAAAGGCAGGGCGTTGATAGCCCCGGGTGCCTTTATTATTGGTTGTTTTTGGCATACTTAGCTTCAACTTCAGCCTTTTCAGCTTCCCACCAGTCGCGGTTGTCTTCATACCACTTGATAGTATCCTTCAAACCAGCAGCAAAGTTGGTATACTTTGGTGCCCAGCCGAGTTCTTCACGCGTCTTGGTTGCATCAATTGCATAACGCAAATCGTGCCCAGCACGGTCTTGCACAAAGTCAAAGTCATCTTCAGACTTACCCATGTCGCTCAAAATCATCTTCAAAACTGAGATGTTGTCCATTTCACCATCGGCCCCAAGTAAATAGGTGTCACCAATTGTTCCATTTTCAAGAATTGCCCAGACTCCGGTAGCATGATCGTAAGTGTGAATCCAGTCACGCACGTTCTTACCGGCACCATACAACTTTGGCTTGATGTCACTCAAGACGTTTGTAATTTGGCGAGGAATGAACTTTTCGATGTGTTGGTATGGCCCATAATTATTTGAAGTATTTGAAATTGTAGCTTGCAAACCAAATGAACGCACCCAAGCACGGACTAGTAAATCAGATCCGGCCTTTGTTGAAGAATAAGGGCTTGATGGGTTGTAGCGTGTCGTTGGCGTAAACTTCTCACCTTCACCTTCACCATGACCTGGCAAATCTTCGCGCAATGGCAAATCACCGTAAACTTCATCAGTTGAAACGTGATGGAAACGCTTGTTGTAACGACGAGCAGCTTCAATCAAAGTATAAGTTCCAATCAAGTTCGTTTGGATAAACGGAGATGGATCCTTCAAAGAATTGTCATTGTGTGATTCAGCGGCGTAATGAATGATTGCATCAGCTTCTTGAGTTAATTGATCAACCAATTCTGCATCAGCAATATCACCAACAACCAACTTTACGCGGTCAGCAGGTAATCCAGCCAAGTTTGCTTCATTTCCGGCATACGTCAACTTATCCAAAACCGTCACAAAAACGTCAGGGTGCTCGTCAACCACGTAACGAACAAAGTTAGCTCCGATAAATCCGGCTCCACCAGTTACTAAAATATGCTTATAAGTGCTCATTAAATTTCTCCGTAAACAAAATCGTTGTAGGCATCCTTAAATTGAGGATGTTGTGTATCTTTTTCAGACAAAACTGCGTGCTCAATGTCAATTGGCCAATCAATTCCCAAATCAGGATCATCATAGGCAATTCCAGCATCAGCACCAGGCGTGTAATACGTATCAACCTTATATAGGAAATCAACGTCATCAGTCAAAGTTACGAAACCATGGGCAAATCCCTTAGGAACCAACAATTGACGGTGATTGCTTTCTGACAAGATAAAGCCTTGCCATTGTCCGAAAGAAGGCGAACCTTTACGCATATCCAAGATGACGTCATAAACGGCACCGCGCGTAACACGAACTAATTTAGTTTGGCTCGCATTCCCTTTTTGATAATGCATCCCACGCAACACATTGACACCTGAGTGCGAATGGTTATCTTGCACAAAATCAATTAAGATTCCAGCAGCCTTTAAATCTTGATCACTCCAGCTTTCAGTGAAGAATCCGCGTTGATCACCAAAGACTTTAGGCGTAACGATCTTAACGTCAGCCAACTTAGTATCAAGTACCTTAACTTGTCCCATGTTTACTTTTTCTCCTCTTCAACTAAGCGCAACAAATATTGACCATAGTCGTTTTTCTTCAATGGTTGTGCTAATTGTTCTAACTTTTCTAATGAAATATAGCCCATGCGGTAGGCGATTTCTTCAAGTGAAGCCACCTTCAAATTTTGTTGCTTTTGAATGGTTGCAATGAAACTCGAAGCTTCTAATAATGAATCATGTGTTCCAGTATCAAGCCATGCAAATCCACGGCCCATCACTTGAACATCTAAGTCGCCGCGGTCCAAGTAAGCTTGGTTGAGGTCAGAAATTTCTAACTCTCCTCGTGGTGAAGGCTCAATACTCTTAGCAATTTCGACAACGTCATTATCATAGAAATACAATCCAGTCACGGCGTAGTTACTCTTTGGATGCTCAGGCTTTTCAACAATTGAAATCGCCTTGTTGTTTTCATCAAATTCGACAACTCCAAAACGTTCAGGATCGTGGACTTGATAACCAAAGACGGTTGCGCCAGAATCCTTTTTGGCAGCTTCTTGGAGCATATTAGAAAGGTTTGCACCGTAGAAAATATTGTCGCCAAGAACCAAGGCAACTGAATCATCGCCGATAAATTCTTCACCGAGAATAAACGCTTCAGCCAAGCCATTTGGTGCAGGTTGAACCTTGTATTGAATATCCAAACCAAGATCGCTACCGTCGCCAAATAATTCCTCAAATTGCTCAGTATATTCTGGGGTTGAGATGATCAAAAATTCTTTGATACCAGCCAACATCAAAACTGACATTGGGTAGTAAATCATAGGCTTGTCATAAATTGGCACTAATTGCTTTGAAGTTGCTTTAGTGATTGGGTACAGACGTGTTCCTGAACCACCAGCTAAGATAATTCCCTTCATCGTAAAATGCTCCTTTGGCTATTTGTTTTTATTGGTTAATTTGGCGCTAGAGTACACTAACGCACACTACTAAATTGTAACACAATTTGGAAGCACATTCTTCTGATAATTTTCATGAGACGAATCTAGAGAATGATGTTGCTTTGTAAATTAAGATGAATGAGGTGTTCATTAAATATATTGGGCTTTGTTTGGTCAGTTTCACCAAAGATTCTTTACGTTCGGATTAGCCCTGCACGAGTCATTATGCGTTTTGTTAGCGATTTATCGCTTACCAAAACACGATCCGCAGTCCTTAGTTGGGCAGCTGTGTCATACAGCTGGGCGACTTAGTAACGGAGGTGGTTCGAATCGCAAAATAATTTGCGAATTTCACGGCGCTAAAGCACGCGTGGAAAAAGTTCGCCTAGATTCGGCAAGGGCTGGTCATCCGACGACAGAATCGCTTCGCTGAACAGTAAACACCCTGGTCATTTTATTGAAAAGCCACCACGCAAGTGAAGAATGACCAAAATATTTTTAAAAGCAAAGCTGATCAATCAAAGAAAATATTTCACAACCAACCCAACGAATTAGTAAGTACTTTTTGTTGTAAAATACTACCTTATCGTGCATAATGAATGAAAGCATTTAGTGAATAACGCATTTATAGTAGCGTTGTTAATAGTTTAGGATTAATTGCGAGACTAGCTCTTAATCTAAGAGTACTTTGGGGCAACAAACGGGGAAAAATGATTTTTATTAGTCTGATTTTTAAGATATTTATACATAATCGGTGCATTTTTAGGATATGACGTGATTGGGTGTTAAAATTATAAAACGGTATCGCTTATTATTAAGTGTAAGTAAAAAGAAGATAAAATAAGTCAGGTGAGGAATATAAGTATGGTTAATAATAGAATAAAGCAACTGCTATTTGTTGTAGCAGGTGTTTTGTTAGGAACTACCCTGGGAATGGTTGGTTCGCAACAGACTTTTGCGGCGACCACACCTAGCGTTCAATATCGCACGCACGTTCAAGATATTGGGTGGCAAGGCTTTGTTGCAGATGGAGCAACGGCTGGAACAACTGGACAAGGTAAGCGTCTTGAGGCAATCAATATCAAATTAGCCAATCAAGATGCATCAAACTCTGGTAGCATCCAATACCAAACCCATGTGCAAAATATTGGGTGGCAAGGTTGGACTCAAGATGGTGGATTGTCAGGAACTCAAGGGCAAGGATTGCGTCTTGAGGCTATTCGCATTAAGTTGACTGGTAATATGGCTAATCTATATGACGTTTATTACCGTGTTCATGCTGAAAATTTTGGTTGGTTGAACTGGGCGTCAAATGGGACGGATGCTGGAACAATGGGCTTTGGTTATCGACTAGAAGCAATTCAGATTAAGCTGGTACCAAAAGGACAAGCTGCTCCAGGTTTGACAGTCAACTCTTCATATACAATGGCTCCACCAACGATTAATTACCAAACTCATGTGCAAAACATTGGGTGGCAAAATTGGGTCGCTGATGGAACTCTAGCTGGAACAACCGGTCAGAGTCTGCGAGTTGAAGCATATCAAGCAAAGTTGACAAACATGCCACCAACTGTTGGCGGAGGAGTCATTTACCGTGCTTATGTGCAAAATATTGGCTGGGATTCCATTGTAAGTAATGGGAGTCAAGCTGGTAAAACTGGTCGAGGTCTGCGAGTGGAAGCGATGGCGCTAGAACTGACTGGTAGTATCAAAAACTACTATGATGTGTACTATCGAACATTCGTCCAAAATATTGGTTGGGTTAGTTGGGCTAAAAATGGTCAAACTGCTGGTACCATGGGACAAGGGTTACGAGTAGAGGCGATGCAAATCCAATTGGTCAAGAAGGGTAATGCTGGACCGGCCAACGCGCAAAATGCACAGACGGATTTCATTAATAAGATTGCGCCTGCATCACAACGGGCATCAGCTGGTTATGGAACGTATCCTTCACTTCAAATTGCTCAGGCGATTCTAGAAAGTGGTTGGGGTAAGAGTACTCTTGCGGTTCAAGCTAATAATTATTTTGGAATCAAGGGAACTTATAACGGTCAATACGTAAATATGCAAACCCAAGAGTACAATGAAAAAGGTGAACTAATCACTGTTAATGCTGCGTTTAAAAAGTATCCTTCTGCTGCTGAATCAATGCAAGATAATTCGAGTCTATTACGTAATGGGGTTTCTTGGAATCACAGCATTTACTCGGGAACATGGCGTGAAAAGGCTGCCAATGGTCGTGCTGCTGCTACTGGATTAATTCCTAGCTATGCAACAGATCCAAATTACGCAGTGAAGTTACAAAATTTGATTGATCAATATAACTTGATGCAATTTGATTAATAGGGGTCTGTACAGTGGGATGAATAGAAGGGAAGAGGTTATTAATGATTACGAAAAAAATTAAACGCGTCTTGATGGGAATGACGGGCTTAGTTGCAGGGATTGGGTTTGGCTTTACCGTAGCCAATCACACTTTTGCGGCAACGACACCCAGTGTTCAATATCAGACGCACGTTGAAAATATCGGTTGGCAAGGTCTTGTTGCAGATGGTGCAACGGCTGGAACAACTGGACAATCTAAGCGACTTGAAGCGATTAAGATCAAGTTAGCAAACCAAGATGCATCTAATTCTGGAAGCATTCAATATCAAACACACGTTGAAAATATTGGTTGGCAAGGAAATGTTCAAGATGGAGCATTGTCTGGAACTGAAGGACGCGGATTGCGTTTGGAAGCTATTCGCATCAGTTTGACTGGAAACATGGCTAATCTGTATGACGTTTATTACCGAGTTCATGCCGAATCATTTGGCTGGCTCGGGTGGGCTAAAAATGGTGCTGATGCTGGAACCATGGGATACGCTTATCGTTTAGAAGCTATTCAAATTAAACTTGTGCCAAAGAATCAGGCGGCTCCAGGAAGTACGGCCAATCCTTCATACACAATGCATGCTCCAAACATCAACTACCAAACGCACGTTCAAAACATTGGATGGCAAGGACTTGTTGCAAACGGGGCTACAGCTGGTACAACCGGTCGTGGATTACGTGTAGAAGCTTACAAGGCAACGTTGTCAAACATGCCAGCAACAGTTTCTGGTGGTGTGATTTATCGAGCATATGTTGAAAATATCGGCTGGTACACGGTTGTCGGTAATGGTGGCATTGCCGGAACGACTGGTCGGGGCCTTCGCGTTGAAGCAATGGCGCTAGAGTTAACTGGTAACATCAAAAATTATTACGATGTTTATTATCGCGTGCATTCCGAAAATTATGGTTGGCTCGGTTGGGCCAAGGATGGTGGTTCGGCAGGTACAACTGGTCGCAGTCTTCGTGTTGAAGCAATGCAAATCAGACTAGTTAAAAAAGGTGACCCGGCTCCAGGTGGGGGAACTTCATTTGTTCCAGCTGATCAAAAAGACTTTATTGATGTTGCATCATATCAAAGTTATTTGACGCAAAATGACTATTACAGGATGCGTGATGCAGGAATTAAGGGAGTGGTTGTTAAGTTAACAGAAGCAGCTAGTTACCAAAATCCGTTTGCTGCGACTCAAATTGCCTATGCTCGAAATGCTGGGATGAAAATTGCAGCGTATCACTATGCTTGGTTCTCTAATTCACCAGACGCGGCTACTGAAGCGCGATATTTTGCGGCTTATGCAAAACGGCTTGGGTTACCGGGCGATACAGTGATGGTTGATGACTTTGAACAATCTGAAATTGTGAATGCAGGTGGCGACAAAGTTAGTTACATCAACAGTTTCCGAAGTGCTTTAGCAGGTCAAGGTTATGGAAATGTTGTTGATTATTCATATCAAAATGTGACTGGTCCGGGCAAGGTTGTTGATACTAATCGTTTGAATGCTCAAAATATTTGGATTGCACAATATCCAAACAATTCAAACCCAGATGCCGCTCGTGCATTGAAGTACAACACTACATTTGCGGCATGGCAATATAGTTCGCAAAAGCATTTCAGTGGTCTTACAAATAACGGATCAATCGATATTAGTATCGACTATACTGGGAGGTTCACAAATTGAAAAAGCATAAAGTAAGCATCATTATTGGTGCAGTCGTTGTTGTTATTGCAATTGTAGTTGGAACTTTATTTGTAATTGGGCACAATGGTAACGATAGTAGCGATAATTCAAAAAATATTTCAAAGAGCACGAAAACCTCTAAGGCTGAGTCTAAGAAGTCGTCTTCAAAGTCAAGTTCTGCTGCTAGCGAAAGCAAAAGTTCAGAAAGCGCTGCAAGCAGTTCATCTGAAGCCGCAGCAAGTAGCAGTGCGGCTGCAAGTTCGCACGCTAACTTGAGTAGTCGGGACGAAGAAGTTACGATTTCAGCAGAGGACATTAAGTCGACACGTAAGATTATCTCTGACGCTGGGATTGATGATAGCAAGTTTTCAGATAAAGATATTGAGAACTTGTTAAACGAGTCAATTGAGACAGGAAAATCAATTCCCGAATTGGCCCAGCAAAAATAGTTTAAGCAAAACGCAATTTGGTTTAACGGCCGATTGCGTTTTTTGGTTTTCTCGATAAATTCACGCTTTGGGATAGTTTTGAACATCTTGGCCATTTTTACCTTGCGTGGTGATGTTTTCAATCAAGTAAATGACAAAGATGTTCGTTAAAATATTGCTCTTTGGTTAGTCAGCGAAGCGATTCTGTCGTCGGATGACCAGCCCTTGCCGAATCTAGGCGAACCTTTCCACGCGTGCTTTAGCGCCGTGAAATTGGCAAATTATTTTGCCATTCGACGTGACTCGTGCAGGGCCA
>JAITPD010000046.1 GCA_031289615.1 Lactobacillaceae bacterium
AAAATCATTGACGTTGACTTAAACAATTATAGATTAGCCATTTGGCTAATCAAAAACAAAAATGGAACCAATGAATAACAAACAAATGTTATTCATCAGTCCCAAATATTATAGAACCTTTAAAATCAAGTCATTTCATTTAGGTGAGATGGCTTTTTCTTTGGTGAAAATTCATGCCCCTTTTAATTTATATATTTCAAAAAGCATGAAATGACTGAAACTTTTGAAATATGTTATAATTGTGTAATATAAGTTTCCGGTGGAGGAATATAGGTATGAGTAAGATTCTAGTTGTGGACGATGAAAAACCAATCTCAGATATTATTAAATTTAATCTCGCTAAAGAAGGTTATGATGTTGTAATTGCCATGGATGGTCGTGAAGCTTTGGAGCAGTTCGAAGCAGAAAAGCCAGACTTGGTTCTATTAGATCAAATGTTGCCTGAGCTTGATGGGACAGAAGTGCTCCGTCAAATTCGTTCAACATCACAAATTCCAGTGATCATGGTCACTGCCAAGGACTCAGAAATCGATAAGGTCTTAGGACTTGAAATGGGTGCCGACGATTATGTAACTAAGCCTTTTTCAAATCGCGAGCTACTTGCGCGGATCAAGGCTAATTTGCGACGCCAAGGTTCTGCTGCTGCCGTAGAAAACGATGGAGCTGCCTCTGGTGATATTAAAATTGGTATTTTGACAATTCATCCTGATGCCTATATGGTAACCAAAGATGGTAAGGATATTGAATTGACGCACCGTGAGTTTGAATTGTTGTCACATTTGGCTAACCATATTGGTCAAGTGATGACGCGTGATGACTTGTTGCAAACCGTTTGGGGATTTGATTACTTTGGAGATGTCCGAACTGTCGATGTGACTGTTCGACGCATTCGTGAAAAAATTGAAGAAACCCCTAGCCATCCGCAAATTTTGATGACTCGGCGCGGAGTTGGGTACTACTTGAAGGCTTCTGAAGAATAGCAAATTGAACAAAGCCGACGGGAATTAGCATGACCGGTGGCTTTTTGTATATGTTGGAGTAATATTGTGAAAAAACGAATCAAATTTTTTTCGTCAATCCATTTTAAAATCGCACTTGTCTTCACGCTGACGCTCTTAGTCACGCTTGAACTGATTGGGGCTTTTTTCATCAAGCAATTGGAACGCTCTAGCTTGTCAACTTTCCGGCAACAAATTACGCTGCCGGCTTATGTTTCTGATCAATTAACGCAACAACTCAATAGTTCTGAAACTGCGACTGGTAACGCCAATATTCACAGCGTCTTGGCTTCTGTCAACAACGTCATGATTACTGAGATTGAGGTTATTGACACAAAGGGAATTATCCGTGGAACGAGTGACATCAATAACCAAGATTCAGTCGGGCAAAAGACCACGGATAGCAATCTACGGGATGCTGCGACAAATAAAACGTATCAAAAAAATCCAATCGAACAACATGGTTCTAGTCGTTACCAAACTGTGGTTAAGCCACTGATTGATACGACGGATGGTGACAATACGACGGTTGGAGCAGTTGTTGTTCGCGCCAATTTGGAAAGTGTTTACGAAAATCTACAACGAATTTCAGTGATTTACATGTCGGCAACTTTGCTGGCTGTCTTGTTGGGAATCGTAATGGCCGTCATTATTTCGCGTGCGCTGGCAAAACCAATCTCTGATATTAACCAGCGAACTGTTCGGATTGCTTCCGGTGATTATTCTGGTGATATTAACGTTCGAAGTCGTGACGAAATCGGTCAACTGGCGACAAATGTTAACGCACTTGCACAGCGGATTGAAGAAACGACCAATTCTCAAGAGCTAGAACGACGGCGACTGGATTCTGTTTTGGAGCACATGACAGATGGCGTTATTGCAACAGATCGGCGTGGTTCAATCAACTTGATTAATTCTGCTGCACTCATGATGATTGGTGTGGACGATATTGATGACGTGGTTGGGCAATACGTTTTGCAGATTTTAAATTTGAATGACAAATACCAGTTGCGCGAATTTTTTGAAAACGATGAAGACTTGCTTCTTGATTTCAGTGACGCTAAACATCAAATGATTGTGCGTGCTTATAATACGCAAATCCAGCGTGAGTCAGGCTTTATTTCTGGAATGGTGATCGTGTTGCACGACGTTACTGAAGAACAACGAGTCAATGAAGAGCGTCGTCAGTTCGTGTCGAACGTCTCACACGAGTTGCGGACGCCATTGACTTCTGTTAAATCGTATATTGATGCTCTGCAAGATGGCGCATTAGAAAATAAAGAAGTTGCACCTCATTTCTTGCAAGTTGCACAAGATGAAACGACCCGGATGATTCATATGATTAACGATCTCTTGGAGTTGTCACGAATGGATCAAGGGGCGATGAAGTTGGATCTAGAGTATGTCAACGTTGGCGAACTATTCAATTATGTTTTGAACCGCTTTGACATGATTATTTCTTCAGATAATAGCCAAATTAAAAAGGATTATTCAATTGTTCGTGAGATTTCTGATGCGCAAATTTGGGTTGAGATTGATACTTCAAAGTTCACCCAGGTGATTGATAATATCATGAACAATGCGATTAAGTATTCACCGGACGGCGGAGTTATTACAGCACGCATGAAGGATGACGGGAACCGAGTTGTTCTAAGTATTTCTGATCAAGGGCTGGGAATTCCGAAAAAAGATATTAGCCACGTCTTTGACCGGTTCTTCCGAGTTGACAAGGCTCGTTCTCGTGCGCAAGGTGGAACTGGACTTGGTTTGGCGATTTCAAAAGAGATTATTGAACATTTTAACGGCCAAATTTGGGTAACATCAAAGGAAGGCCAGGGTTCAACCTTTAATATTTCATTGCCTTATACGGACGAAAATGATTTTGATGATGACTGGAAGGATGACGGCACGGATGAGTTTGAAGACGAGATTGGTTAAAACTGAAATCTTTTTAAAACGCAACTGGGCACAGATTACACTGATTGCCGCAGTGCTTTTAAGTGTAGTCTTGTCAGCTTTTATCTGGCTTCAAGTGGTCAATCAAGATAAGGTGCAAGTGAAGAGAAGCAGTACTAGCGAGGCTTCAGTGACGATTGATGCGACAACAAGTTTGTATATGTTGAACGAATTGATTTACACGGATGACACTGGTTCTACTAATTATTTCATTGAGAATCGTGATAGCCTAACAAAGTTGTCAAACATTATGAAAAATTGGCAAGTTGGACGAGTGAGCGAAAAATCTTATTCGACTAAGCAGTATTTAAAAGAAGTTCGGCAAGAAAGGACCGTTTTATTTGGTTTTGGGCGAACGGTTTCTAACTTAGGAGTCGCTGAAGCAATCGGGAAGCAATTCAAGTTGCCTAAAAATGTGCAAGTTAATTTCATTCAGGTGCCAAGTAGCGATTATCCAACTGAGGTCCGGCTTTTTGACGATTTGCACAAAAAAATCTATACATTCTCAGTGATCTTAGCAAAGAAGACACCAAAGGACGTCAAGTTCGATGGAAATCATGTGCGAGCTAATTTAGTTTATCAAAAGCATAGTCTGCGGATTAAGTTACTTCAGGCAATTCCAATCCAGGTGCATTCTTATCTATTGGGAGAAGACAGCGTTGAAAATTATGTCAATGCATTGTTTGCTGGGAAAGATGTTCCGCAACGTAATTTCCAATCTGGTGATGAGATTATATATAATGATGGGGCCAGCCGCCAATTGAGCGAGGAACAGCAGAACGGCAAGATGACGTTTGATTATTATTCAAGCAAAGATGACGGCGATGATTTAAATGAGCGGATCAAGTTTAACACTGATTGGGTCCAAAAGATTCACCAATCTGCTGACAATCTTGGTTATTTTTCGAGTTCAGATGAAGGCCGCAAGATGCAATTTCGGTTATTCGTAGATGGAATCCCGGTCTTTAACAACAGTGATTACGGAGCTGTTCAAGTGACGCAAATATCAAAGCGCCATTTGCGGATGAAATTTTCTAAGTACACGCTGAAGGTTCCGCTCCCGACTTCTAAGGCTGAAGTCGTCATGTTGCCAACTGTAGAAACAAAGATGGCTGAGCTTAAGAAGGCCAATGTTTCGACGGATGACATTGAGGACTGGACGATGGGTTATCAGTGGATTACAAATAACGACGATAAAATTGTGACGCTCCGGCCAATGTGGTTTGTTGAACTAAAGGATCATGCATGGCAGAGCGTTGACGAATATGCAAAAGAACACACGAACGAGACAGGAGGCAACTAATGGATTTTAAACGAGTTGTGATTGCCTTTATCGGAATTTTTGTGTTGATCGATTTATTTTTAGGATACCAATTGGTGCGAGTTAACCAGCAAGATGTGAGCTCTAATGGTAACTCTGCTATTTTAAGTAACATGCGTAATGACAATATTAAGTTTCAAAATTTGTCGAATGACTCAGATACTGGCGATTATATTGGTGGTAATGGTGAGATTGGTGGCTGGGAGCAAAAGGTTAACAAGCAGTTGATTGGAATGCAATGCTCTTTTGATGAAACTAATAATGTTTTGACGGTGACTCCCAGCGAGCGGTTAGAATTGGGTGATAATTCTGAAGAGGCGCAAAAGACGCTGGATAAGATGATGAAGAAACCGAGCTTGTTTTTTCAGGGCACGAAGTATGTTTATGATTCAGAGATGACAGATAACTTGAATGAGACTAGGTCAAAAGATGGTTCGTATCTAGTTTATCAACAGGTTTTGCCAAATCATGACCAGACATTGGGTGAAGCTGGGCAAATTAAAATCGAGTTGAACGATAAATTTGAGCTTATTAAATATACGCAAACATATATTGCTTCGACCCAGATATTGCGCGAACCATTGCCAATGATTTCAGAGGAGATGGCGGCGATTTATTTGTACCAATATAATGAATTGCCCAATAATTCTGAGATATTATGGAGTAAAATAGGATATAGTGCTTTGATTCAAGTGGATAATAGCACAATTTTTGTGCCGACTTGGTTCGTGACGATTCAAAACGGAGCGACGCAAACGACTTTGCGAATTAATGCGTTTGATGGAAAGCTGATGAATTAATAGAGCATGGAGCACTGGTTTTGAGCGAAGCGAAAAATTGAACCAACGAGCTAAGAGCAAAACGTTTGCTGCGTGAAACGCGGCAAAAAGATTTGTACTTAGAGTCGTAAGGTTCAAAAGTACGAAAGGCATTTATGATAGAGCATGGAGGAACGGTTTCACTGAAAGCGAAATCTTTTTCTAAACTAAGGGAACTAACAATTCGTTTCAAGGAAGAAGGGCCAAATGGCAGACGATTTTAAAATTTCAATACTGGCGTCCGGCAGTTCCGGCAATGTCACGTACATTGAAACCCCAGAGCATAAAGTGTTGGTTGATGCGGGACTGAGCGGTAAAAAAATTGAAGAGCTGATGAATTCGATTGGCCGTTCACTCAAAGATGTTGATAAGCTGTTTGTCACACACGAACACGTTGATCATATCAAGAGCGTTGGAATTCTTGCCCGCAAGTACGGCATGGATGTTTACGCAAATGAAAAAACATGGAAAGCGATGGCAGGAAAGATCGGCAAGATTGATTCGATGCAAAAAAACATTTTTGAAGCTGGCAAGACAAAACTATTTGGCGATTTAGATGTTGAGAGTTTTGCAGTTTCGCATGATGCGGCGGATCCACAATTTTATTTGATGCACCACGACAATAAAACGTTTGCCATATTGACGGACACTGGTTACGTGACAGATCGCGTGACTGGAATGATTAACAATGCGGATGCGATTTTAATGGAAGCAAATCACGATGTTGAAATGTTGCGGTATGGTTCGTATGCGTGGAATTTAAAGCAACGAATTCTGGGGGATGAGGGCCATTTGTCAAACGAAGACGGGGCGCTCACATTGGCAAATATCATCGGTGACAAGACTAAGCAGGTTTATCTTGGTCATCTGAGTCAAGAGAATAACCAGATTCCTTTGGCGCACTTAACTGTTGAGCAGATTCTGCAGGAAAATGATTTAAATGTAAACCACGATTTTAACTTGTTTGATACGCGTCCTGATGAAGCAACGAAATTAGCTGATGTCTAAATTTGATGAATTTTTGGATACTTTACAAAAATAACATTTAAAATTAAGGGTAAGTTAAGGATTGATAAGTATACTCATCATATACTTAGAAAAAAATAATTGACAGGAGCAAGAAAGATGACAGACGAAAAGAAGAAATGGTTACGTGTTTCACCAAAGAAGATGTGGAATAACTCAACGAAAATTGCTTTAATCGCAGTAGTTGCCGGTGTAGTTGGTGGTGGTGCCGGAGCATATGGCTTGCAATACCTTGATACGCTTACACCAAGTACTGTCACTGTTGGAAGTACGACGCCGGTTAAAGTTGCGGATACCAACGTAAAGGGCGAAAGTGCGGCTACAAAAGCATTCAACAAGACTTCAGGCGCAGTTGTTTCTGTGATTAACCTACAAAAGCAAAAAGCGTCTGGCTTGGATATTTTTGGGGAGAGTGATGATTCTGGTTCATCATCTTCTAGTTCGTCAGATTTGGAGACAGCTTCTGAAGGTTCAGGCGTAATTTACAAGAAGACTGACGACACAGCTTATATCGTCACGAACAATCACGTGGTTGAAGGAGCAAGCGAATTACAAATCTTGCTGAGTGACGGTACTAAGTTGACTGGAACATTGGTCGGAACTGACAATATCAGTGACTTGGCTGTGATTAAGGTCAAAGCTGATAAGATTAAGGATGTCGCCCAATTTGCTAATTCAAATGAAGTGCAACCTGGTGAAACAGTTTTGGCAATCGGTTCACCATTGGGATCAGATTATGCAACGTCAGTGACTGAAGGAATTATTTCAGCGACAAAACGTGAAGTTGCTGCAACTGATGAAAATGGAACATCGCTTGGAAAAGCTACTGTTATGCAAACTGACGCAGCTATTAACCCTGGAAATTCTGGGGGGGCTTTGATTAACTTGGCAGGACAAGTCGTTGGGATCAACTCAATGAAGTTGTCATCTTCAACTTCTGGAACGTCTGTTGAAGGAATGGGATTTGCAATTCCATCAAACATCGTTGTCAATATCATTAACCAACTTGAGAAGGATGGAAAGGTTGATCGTCCAGCCCTTGGAGTTAAGATGGTTGATTTGACGAGTGTTTCTGCTGCTGATCAAAAAGATACTTTGAAGTTGCCAGAGAGCGTGACTGGTGGAGTTGTTGTCATGAGCACAATTGATAATACGCCAGCTAAGACTTTGGGATTGAAGAAGTACGACGTGATTACTAAGGTTGATGATAAGGATGTTGCAAATTCTGGTGATTTGCGTGACGCCCTTTATTCACACAAGACTGGTGATACGGTCAAGATTACGTATTATCGCGATGGTAAAATTTTGACAGGTGAAGTAAAGTTAACTGCGACAACTTCAGAAATTAACAAGTAATTTTACTAATTGACGTCTGAAAACGCTTAACTTTACAAAAATTAGATGATTTTGAAAAATATTCGCAACCTCATCTTCACACATTTTACACAAAATTGGTGTAATATATAATTATCCACTGCTAAAGTGGATTTCATTACTCCCCAAAGTACATGAAAATTTCTGTGAGCTTCCCCAAAGCTCCAGAACCCCTTATCGTCGATTGCGACTTGTAGTCGACGAGCAACCACGGTCGCGTTCCCCCTCTTGCGACCGTGGTTTTTGTTTACTCTGGTTTATTTAGTGGTCTAATGTGAACGTGAACTGTATAAAATCAAGGTTCTACGTCAAATAGGACTGATGAACAAAAAATCAAGTAAATTAACCATTCAAGATCAAGCAGCGGAATTTAAAAGTTCTGTTGCTTTTCTTTCGTAATTTTTCGCGAAAAATGAG
>JAITPD010000052.1 GCA_031289615.1 Lactobacillaceae bacterium
CTCGAATCTGGATGCAAGACGAAATAATTCGTCAATTTCACTAACCGTTAGATCCTGGTGTTAGTGAAATGGTGCACCCCGATTCGGCAGGAAATTACATCCGACGACAGAATCGCTACGCTGATCAATCAAAGTTCAATATTTTAATGAACATCTTGGTCATTTTCAATTACCTAGTGGCTTGAGATAAAATGACCAAGATGTTGCATAACTAGCAATACGCGTTAAAACTATCTTTTGTGTTAAATTTACTAGAAAATAAAAGAGGAGTCGGCAAAAATAAAACCCGTGGGCCTCATCTTTTCCCTCATCCTCTTAACTAAGAAGATATTAGATCGCTTCTTTTAGATTCTTCAACAAATCAGGCCGGAAACCTTTAATAGGTTCGTTGTTTCCAGAAAAGACAACGGGAACAGCTTGGAAACCTTGGTCCTTTAAGAAGGCAAGCGCTTCTGAGTCTTCTTCAACATTCTTTACGACATAGTTCACACCGTATTGAGTCAACGTCTTTTTTGTCATCATGCATTGCACACAATTGTTCTTTGTATATACTGTAATTTCCATTTTGTCCACCGTCCGACTTTCTGTGATTTCTTATATTCGTGTTACTTACTTTTACTATGTTTTTAGTATAACCACCAAAATAACAGAAAGCAACATTTAAAAATTCAATTTTTTGTTTCTTTTTTATGACATTCCTTTATAAACGTTGATATGAAAGCATTTGAACAAAATATTACAATTTCGTGAAATATAACGCTCTGTTACATTCCTTATGATTTACTTGAGATATTGTAAATTAAAGTGTATGTTTGAGGTACGATATTTAAAAATATGGAGGCCTATTATGCTAGTCCAACTGCTCTATATTTCAGTTGCTGGAAATACCAAAAATTTTGTCACCCGGCTTGCTGATTTTGCAAACTCTAAAAATGAATATACTTTCAAGGCCGTCGAAATCTCAGATAGTAGTAATGATTTCGATATTAATGACCCGTTCTTTATTTTTGTTCCCACCTATTTGGATGGTGGTAATGGAATTCATAGTGGTGTCAAGGAAATTATGACCAACGCGTTATCCGAACAACTTGAATTTAATGAATTTGGGAATCATCTGCTCGGCGTCATTGGTTCTGGTAATAAAAATTTCAATGCGCAATACATTTTGACGGCCCGCCGCTATGCCATGAACTTTTCTGTGCCAGTTATTGGCGAATACGAACTACGTGGCACACAGGCTGATTTAGAACGGATTTATCAGAATATGCTGGCTAGGCTCACCCAGAATGAACAAACGCTCACTCTGCCTGCTTCGAGTTTGCGGATGGTTTTGTTTGATTCAGAACAACACGGTGAAGCAATTTTGATTGATGATGCGCGTCAAATCGTTTCTCAGATTCTACCGGCCGATCAACATGATTTTGGAGATATTAAAAAAATCATCAAAGTTAATACCCCCGAACAAGTTTATACTGCACAAATTAACTTACTGGCCAACGAACATTTTTGGATGTGGCCAATTCAAACGCAAAAATTAAGCTTTCCTGAAAATGCTAGTAAATTAAATCATTAAAAAAGGCTTCAAGTCTTTCCGCAACGGGATTGACTTGATGCCTTTTAATTTGCGTGGTGTGATATTGCGTTAGTTATGGAATACCTTGGTCATTTTTCACCTGCGTGGTGGCTTTTCGATAATGATAGTAAGTGGCGACACGGTCCCATTCGACTACACATTTTTTCAAAATGAGTCGAATTGGTGCCGCTACCTCGCTTGATCACCTACTATCATTATCTCAATCCACCACGCTTTAAGTAAAATGACAAGGGTGTTTGCTGGTCAGCGAAGCGATTCTTTCGTCGGATGACCAGCCCTTGCCGAATCTAGCCGAAGCTTTTCACGCGGGCTTTAGCACCGTGAAATTGGCGAATTATTTCGCCATTCGGCATGAATCGTGCTGGGCAAATCCGAAACGTAAAGAATCTTTAGCGAAGCTGATTAAACAAAGGACAATATTTCAATGCAATACCTTGGTCATTTAATTTTAGACTAGAAGCTCAGCAATGTTATCCAACGTCACTGCCTTTGTATCAGCAAAGTTCAAAGTTGCTTTGCTCAACACATCAGCTGCCCCAATTCCCAATGAAACTTCACCTGCTCCATTAATCGAATCAATCCCGGCCGCTGAATCTTCCAATCCAATTACCTGTGCTGGAGCCAGCTTCAAAACTTCTGCAGCCCGCACAAATATTTCAGGATCAGGCTTACCAGCATGCAAGGTTGCTGGGTCAACAATGCCAACAAAATACTTCATCAGTCCCAAATGTTCCAAAATCATCGGAGCATTTTTAGAAGCTGAAGCCACGGACATTAAATACCCTTTTTGATCAGCATCCTGAATGAACTCCAACATTCCTGGTAAAATATCCGCCGGTGTCAGCGTCGAGATCAACTTTTGGTAATTGACGTTCTTCTTCTCAGCCAACGCTTCTTTTTGCGCTTGTGAAAAATCATCCGCATGATCGCCATGGTCTAGAATCATTTGCAATGAATCCATCCGACTAATACCTTTGAGCGCCTCAGCCAATTCTGGCGTCCATTGCGTTCCAACTTCATCGGCGGTTTGATGCCAAGCTTGACCGTGAAAACGAGCTGTATCAGCAATTACACCGTCCAAATCAAAGGCAAAACCTTTAATTTCACTAAATTTTGTCATGTTTTTTCATCCTCATATATTGAATCTGTTTATGAAAATCTCGCTTAAAAACGAATTTCGCCAAACTACATCCATTACTTAAGTTGCACCTTTTCGCCACTCAAATCAATCGTGAGAGGTTCTCCAGAAATCAACTTAACATCAGTGTCCTTTGCATCAACTTGGACTTCTAAGACATGTCCGCGGAAGACCAGACGGAATGAATAGCCAGTCCACTTCTTTGGTAGGAATGGTGCCAAATGCAATTGCCCATCGCGAACCCGCATTCCAGCAAAGCCTTGCACGATTGCTAACCATGAGCCAGTCATCGCCGTAATATGCAAACCATCAGAAGTATCATTGTTATAGTTATCGAGATCCAAACGAGCAGCCCGTTCGTACATTTCAACGGCTTTGTCTTCCATCTTCAAATCAGCAGCCAGGATTGAGTGCACAGAAGGTGAAAGCGATGACTCGTGCACTGTCAATGGCTCGTAGAATTCATAGTTGTTGCGCTTCTCTTCTTCTGTAAATGAATCTGGAAAATAAAACATCGCGTGCAAAGCATCTGATTGCTTGATATATGGCGAACGCAAGATACGATCCCATGACCAGTTTTGATTGATTGGACGAATAGCTGGATCCAACTCAGCCGCTGGCGTCAAATCTTTGTCCAAGAACGTATCATGTTGTTCAAAGATGTGCTTAGTTTGTCCATTAATTTCAACATCAGCTTGTGGCAAATACATCTTATCGACAATCTGTTGCCACTTAGTCAACTCTGCTGGCGTGATTGCGAGCTTAGTCTTTTCATCAGCATTAATCTCGTCATAGTGTTCCAAAGCATATTGGAGAACCCACTTAGCCATCCAGTTTGTATAGAAATTATTATTAACGTTATTTTCATACTCATTTGGTCCAGTCACACCATGAATCATATACTGATCTTTGCGTGCTGAATAATGCACCCGGTCAGCCCAGAAACGCGCAATATTGTACAAAACTTGTGCACCATCGCCGTCCAGCCATGAATGGTCGCCAGTGATATTGGTGTAATTATAAATCGCGTACGCAATAGTCGAGTTACGATGAATTTCTTCAAAGGTAATTTCCCATTCGTTGTGCGATTCAATTCCATCAAAGGTCACCATTGGATACAATGCGCCCTTCAAACCTTGTTGCTTGGCATTATGGAAGGCTCCATCCAATTGGTCAAATCGATATTGTAGCAATGAACGCGTTACCTTTGGATCTGCAACTCCCAAATAAACTGGAATGGCAAATGCTTCAGTATCCCAATACGTTGCGCCACCATATTTTTCGCCAGTAAAGCCTTTAGGTCCAATGTTCAAACGTGGATCATTTCCATAATAAGTTGAGAAGAGCTGGAACAAGTTAAAGCGAATTCCTTGTTGAGCAGCGTCATCGCCCATAATTTTAACATCAGCCTTTTCCCAACGCGCCGCCCATTCTTGCACATGCGCTTCATAAATTTCACCGTAGCCTTGCTTTTGCACTTGCTCTGTTAACTTTTGTCCGGCTGCAACAATCTCAGCAGTCGTCGTATAATCACGAGAAGTCGTCACAACAACGCGCTTCTCAAAGATGACTGACCCCTTAACAGGAACCTTAATCGTAAAGCGATCTGTGACTTCCTTGTCTTGCTTAACTTGACCAGTCTTGTCACCACCGACAAAGCTTTGGCGAGCGACTACCGTAAATTGTGGCACTCCAAAGTCATTTGGAATCGTCTGCGTGGCAATAAATGATGAGTCTGCTTCATTTCTAGCATCCAATACTTGCCAGAACTTTTCATCATAGTTTGAATCCTCGTTCATCACATCAGCATCAATCATGGCGTCATAAGAAACCGTGTGCTCACGTCCATCAACTGCTTCAAAGGTGTAATGCAATGTTGCCAATTCCTTCATCGCTGCAGAAATTAAGCGCTTCACGACAAACTTCACACCAAAGACAGTAAACGTTCGCGTCAAGATTCCTTTTTGCATGTCCAAAGAAATTTCGAAATCTTTTACATCATTTTTAGCCAAGTCAACTAATTGACTATCAACTTTAATTTCCGCCTTGAAATAATTCAGGGCATTAATGGCCTTTCCAAAATAAAGTGGATAACCATTCTTCCACCAACCAACCCGAGTCTTGTCTGGGAACCAAACGCCCCCAACATAAATTCCTTGCAATGTGTCGCCAGAATAAGTCTCTTCAAACATTCCGCGCATTCCCATGTATTCGTTACCAAGGGAAGTCATTGATTCTTGCAAACGCTTGTCTGCTGGATTCAAATCGTGTGACGTGATTGTCCAGGGGTTAACTTCAAATATCCGTTTCATTTTAAAATCTCCTTTTTACAATTGATAAACCGCAAACTCATTTAGTTGCAATTTATTTGACTGAGTTGAATTCGAAATTAGCACTTGATCTGTTGAATATTGCGTTAAATCAACAGTTGTTTGACCGTGATTAAAGACTGCCAATATTTTATGCGTTCCTAACGTTCTGCTAAAACTAATCACATCATCGCTGACACTCTCCCACCTTAACTGACCTGCACTGAGAAGCTCGGTATTTGCTCGACGAACTTTGATTAATTTTTGCATGAACTGATACAAATCTTGATCTTGTTGCTTGGGATCCCAGACCATTGGCTTGCGATCATCCGGGTCATTTTCACCAATCATACCATATTCAGTACCATAGTATATTGAGGGAACTCCCTGTTGCAAAAATGTAAATGTTAGGACCAACTTTTCAAGATTTACATCATCGTATGCTAGCGTTTTAATTCGTGGTGTATCATGCGAATCAAGTGTGTTAAACATCATCTGATTTGTTTGGTCGCGGTACAGCATCAACTGATCATTTAATTGATTGATTAACGTTTGTGCATCGATCTTATCATTCAAGAAATAGTCAATAATCGAACCCGTAAACGCATAATTCATCACACCAGTAAACTCATCACCGTTCAGCCAAGCTTGTGAATTGTGCCAAATTTCGCCTAAGATATAAAAGTCCGGCTTCAATTCTGTTGTAGCTTTTTTAAATTCTTTCCAGAAATGATGATCAATTTCATTGGCAACGTCCAAACGCCATGCATCAATGTCAAATTCTTTAATCCAATACGTGGCAATGTTTAGCAAATAGTCCTGAACTTCTTTGTTCGCCGTGTTTAGCTTTGGCATGTGCGGTGTATAAGCAAACGTGTCATATGTGGCATCTGCTGCAAACTCGAAATTATCTGTTGGCGTATAGGCCGCTGGAAATGAGTTGATATGAAACCAATCTTTAAACTTTGAATTCTCTTGGTGTGCCAGTACATCTTGCCACTGACTCGCCTTATCGCCCATATGATTAAAGACCGCATCCAACATCACGCGAATTCCACGTTTATGGGCTGCTTGCACAACTTGCTTAAACAACTTCTTATCTCCAAAATCTGGATCAATTTCAAGATAATCTTCGGTGTCGTATTTGTGATTTGATGGAGCTTTGAAAATCGGGTTGAAGTAAATTCCGTTCACTCCCAAATCCACTAAATGGTCGAGATGATCAAGCACACCTTGAAGGTCACCACCATAATAATCGAAACGGCCAGGATGATCTTGTGAATTCCATTCCTTAGTTCCAACAGGGTCGTTCGATTTATCACCATTGGCAAAACGCTCAGGGAAAATCTGATACCAAACAGTCTTTTTCACCCACTCCGGAGCAACAAATCGATCAATTGCTTGGAAATATGGCATCCGAAAGTACGTGTTCATATCATCAAGAATCTTTGAATCATAGCTACTAAAGCCCTTGTCATTCAATAAGACAATTTCATCATTGATTCCAGTTAAGACAAATGCATATGACAAGCGTTTTTGCTTTGAACCAACTGCCACCTGCCAATAATCATACTCGTGCGTCGATAGAATTTTCTCCATGCTAATCGGATGTTCATAAAATTTCGGAAAATCCAGGTTTCCCCACAATGTATACGGATCACCAGCAAGCAACTGTACCGTTTTGACATCATCTTTTGCCGTTCGTAACCGAATGTGCATCGTATGATCATCATACAGGTATGCCATTTCACTTTCTGGACGATGGTAAATCGAACTCAAAATCATCTGCGCATCTCCTTTTACATTCATTTTTTCATCAACTTAGTCTAAATCAATTACGTGTGTGGTGAAAATTTTATTGAACTGTGTCACCATGTTCAACAGAAGTTTCTTTAACAACCCAAACTGTCACTGCTCCAATGATGAACAAGATACCAGAAACTAAAATCATGTGTGGCATAAAGTTACCAAGCATTGGGTACAAGGCAAATGATGCAACTGAGGCAACAATTTGAGGCAAACAAATCCATGAATTAAACAATCCCATATAAGTTCCGTCGTGTTTTCCATCCAAAGCGTTCGTCAAAATGGTAAATGGAATGGCGTTCATTGTGACCCAAGCAATTCCCAAGAAGACAAATGCAACTGCTGAAACTGCTTGAGAGTGTGTTGTTGATAGCAAGAAGAATCCAACAGCTCCTAGTAACAAACCAATTGAGTAAGCTGGCTTGCGAATCTTGTTGTTCAACTTAGTAATGAGCAAGCCCCAGATAATCGCTGCGACCGTTTCAATCGCTGACAAAATTCCAAACCAGTTACCTGCATTTTGGAATCCTGCTGAAGCTGCGTTTGTAGTGTGCCAGATATTTTGTGCAACAGTTCCAGTTCCGTACGTCCACAAATATTGGAACCCTGCCCAACAGAAGAATTCAACTAATCCTAAGGTCCAGAAAACTTTTGGTGCACCTGCTAAAATTTGGAATAAATTTTTCTTTTCAGCTTTTTCATCAAGTCCATGATATTCTGCATATTTCTTTGGATCATATTCGTCAACCTTCCAGACAGTAAATGCAGCAGAAACGGCTAAAATAAGTGCTCCGGTATAAAATGCCCACTTAACTGATGGTGGCAATTGTCCTTTAGCAGCAATATTAGCTACCCCAATTGCTGTAAAGAAGAATGGGAACAAGTTAGCAACCACGCCACCAATGTTTCCCCAAATCGTTTGCCAAGACCAAGCCATATCTTTTTGTTCATCGTTGACCATGTCTGAAATCATCATCTTGAATGGTTGCATCGACATGTTTGAAGATAAGTCCATGAATAAAATGGCAATTGCACCAAACCATAATCCGGTCGTCGTCTTAAATCCGAACGATCCAGAATTTGGTAGGAGACACATCACGATAATTGCGACAACTGATCCTAAAATCAAGTATGGCAACCGGCGTCCAATTTTTGGAATCCATGTTCGGTCAGAGAAAATTCCAACTAATGGCTGGACAACCATTCCTGCCAGTGGTGGCAAGATGAAGAAGAAACCGAGTTTAGTTGGGTCAGCTCCCAGTGTTTGGAAGATTCGGCCCATGTTTGCGCTCTGTAGCGAGAACGCCATGGAAGTCCCCAGATTTCCAAATGTCATCAACATCAATGTTGAAATAGCAAGGGTGGGTAATAGTTTCTTACCAACACTCTTTTGAGCTACATTGTCTTGTTCTGTCATAATCTTTACCCCTCATGTAAATTTACTAATTACATTACTGTAACCGCTTACATAAAATATCATAAACTATTTTTGTTTTTTGCGCAAGCGCTTGCGCACAATTAATTAAATGTTACCGTTATCATCTTATTTGACGGATTATAACCAAAAAACCGGGCGTTATTCCCGGTTTAAGTATGTTAAATTCAGTTTTAAAATTTTGGTAACTTATACGGCACAATCACATTTTGCGATGCCTCATCCGGATTTTCATGAATTTGATCATTAAACAAAACATGCACTGCTTCAGCCCCCAAAAGCATCGGCTGCACATCAACTGAAAAGAAATTTTTACCACTCAGTTGACCATACTCTGTTGCATTAAATCCGACCGTTGGAAGCTTAGCATGCGAACTCAGATGTGCCTCGGCTTGATGCTGTGCTAAAAAAGCAATCTTATCATCTGTAGCAACAATTCCGTCGACATCAGGGTGGATTTCAAAATAGTCACGCAATTGCCCCTTTTGTTCCGCAAAATTTTCTGACAAACGCAAAACCTCTGCATTAGGCATAGCATTTAAAAATCCGCGTTCACGATTTTCCTCATAGAGCCACTCTGCCGTCGTACGCACAAAGAGCGGCTTTTGAAGCTTGAACTTCTTGATTAATTGCTGAGTAACTTCATACGCTGCTTGATAATTGTCGTTATCCACAAACAATGTCTCACCCATCCACTGTGGCTCACCAGTCACCACAACCCGGGCGTTATATTCTTTTAGGAGCTGAGTGATGGGGTCATGCTTGGTCGTGTACAGTAAAATAAAGCGCCTAACCTTGCCCGCTTCAACCATCATCTTCACTGATTCGTAGACTTCGCGCCAGTTGGTTCCAGTTGCAGTCGCCAGCAAATAATTTTTTTGACCAAGTTCATGATTAATACCAAACATTTCGTGCATCACAAAGTCATTGCCAGAAATCCCACTGTTTTGTGGCTGAAAAACGACGCCCACAGTATTGCTTTCGGGTGCCATTAGATTTTTTGCTGCAAAACTTGGTGTGTAGCCCATTTCTTTTGCAATTTTATGAATTAGATCCCGCGTTTTTTGGCTAATTCGCGGAGAATCACTCAAAGCGCGCGAAACGGTTGAGATTGATACACCTGAAGCATCGGCAATGTCTTGAATTGTCACCATATTTGCTTGAACCCTTTCGTCATCTTTAAAACCCCAGCCCACGTGCGAAATAAAAGCACTGACCAGGATAAACCAATCAATGCTTTCATTTTAACTTTTTTACTACTAAATGTCATCCAAACTTAATTATTGTGATGAAATAAAATAACCAGGATGTATCAGTAAATATTGCTCTTTGGTTGATCAGCGAAGCGATTCTGTCGTCGGATGACCAGCCCTTGCCGAATCTAGGCGAACCTTTTCACGTGCTTTAGTTCCGTGAAAATGGCAAATTATTTTGCCATTCGTACCACCTCCGTTACTAAGTGGCCCAGCTGTATGACACAGCTGCCCAACTAAGTACTGCGGATCGTGTTTTGGTAAGCGATAAATCGCTAACAAAACGCATAATGAATCGTGCAGGGAAAACCCGAACGTAAAGAATCTTTAGCTTAGCTGATTAAACAAAGTGTAATATAACATATAGAACACAACGAACCTATGCCTGATGCAAATGTACCGTACGCCCATTAAGAGGCTGAATTTGGCGATGGTTATCTGGAAAAGCATTGTGAATCGCCAGTAAGTCTGCCTTCGATAATGTGATTGATTCTTGCAATATAACCGTTTGAATAGCCTGCTTCAATGGTGGTGTCGTCAATGTTCCAATATATTCAAAGTACGATCGCCCAACTGGCACTGGCAACAATTCCTTCAAATCAACATCATGAGTTATTCCACTAAAAAGCTGTGCTACCAAATCATCTTTAGCTGCATCTTCCTGAATCAAGACACCTAATACTAAAAGATCTGTACTATTTTGAAAGACAAAATGTAACTCCGCTGCCAACCGTTGCCCATTTAACAGATGTTCGCTCCCATCGTGAAAATGAAACCGAACAAGTGCATAGTCTTGGCCTTTGAAATTAAGAGTGCCTGTCGCTAAAAATTGCGGACCAATCTCCCAATCAACTCGCTCTACATTTTGTTGGTCAGCCAAATTAATTTTTAAGTCCAGCTTTGGCTCTTCTACCACAATTGCTGTCTCTAAATTCAACGCAACTGGTGATTGCCAAGTTGTAACTGTCTTCCATTCGTTTTGTTTGTTATAATCAATGTATTGCATAGTTTAGCCCCTCTAAAAATGCTACCAAATTAACTTTCACATTATCATACCCTATTATTTAATCTTCAACAATATTTAATTTGCACGATATTATCTAAATAAACATATATAAAACAATTAAGGAAGCTATACATAATGAAAAATCGCACATTAACGCTCTTTGTCGTCTTGTTAGGAGTTATCGCTCTTGTCTGTGGTTCTAATATTCTAATCACTTTAAATAAGGCCCACACCCTTTTGATTAAAAACCGGCAAATTCACAGTAGCGTACACAAGGCAAGTTCAATTCAACGAGAAAAATTTGTTGATTATATCAGTGGAAAAGATTTACATGGTTGGAAACAATTACCACTTGAACCCAAGACGACCCGTCAATTCGAGTTAGCGGATCCTGATAATCTCGGGCGAACTCGTGATGCCCATATTCAGCTGACAGCAAAAGATTTAGCTAAGGGTAAAACAGCTACTTCGATTGCTCTTAAACCAAAGGGCTGGCACAATTATGATTTTATTGATAATACCAAGCCAGCTGAGCAAGCAAAAAAAGTAAGGCTCATGCACAAGAAAAATTTAATTGATTATCGACTTTCAACTTTAAATAACGATCGCCGTAATTTAGTGGCTTTGACTGCTGTGGCCGATACTGGCGATGTTAGCAGTAAGAATGAAGATAACCAAAACTGTATGCGTTACTACGAAAACCATCTCATTAGTTGGCTGAAATCACATGCTACAACTGGTGACCGACTTGATTTGCAAGTTACACCTGTCTATGAAGGCAATGATTTAGTTCCCCACGAGATTCGTCTAGCTTATTTGGGTTATGATGCTAATAACCAACCGCTTGAAATTTGCTTTAATTCTCCGCTCGAACACGTTGGCCAACACGATGCGACAGTCGTGTACATCAAGAATCAAAGTGCCAACGCTGACATCAATTATGCAAACGGAACTGCCACTTATCATTCATAATGTAACCTACCAGCAAAGTAAAAATGCTATGCTGGTTTTATTATTATTTTTTGAATGTGAGGAATCCCCCAAATGGCCAATCGCCAAGAATATATCCGCAATTTTGCAATCATTGCTCATATCGACCATGGTAAGTCGACTTTAGCTGATCGAATCCTTGAAATGACAAGCACCGTGAGTGATCGCGAAACATCTGCTCAGCAACTTGATGATCTTGCTGTTGAAAAAGCGCATGGTGTCACAGTTAAGTCAAAGGCCGTTCGCAATTATTATACTGACGACCGCGGTGATGAATACCAATATAACCTAATTGACACGCCTGGCCACGTCGACTTCAACTATGAGGTCTCACGTTCGCTTTCTGCAACTGATGGCGTCTTACTTGTTGTTGATGCGACTAAGGGTGTTCAAGCGCAAACGGTAGCCAATTTTCGGCTAGCCAAGGAAGCCAATTTAGCCATTATCCCGATTGTGAATAAAATAGATAATCAGATGGCTGATGTTGAAAAAACGGTCGAAGAAATTCTCGCACTTGATGCAGATTTTGTTGAGACAGAAATTTTAAAGATTTCGGCGAAAAGTGGATTGGGTGTTGATGGTGTTTTGCAAGCTGTTCGTGACCGCATTCCTGCTCCATCTGGCGAAGTTGATGCACCGCTAAAAGCCTTGGTTTTTGATTCTAAATTCGATCCATATAAAGGTGTCATCGTGCAGATCCGCGTGTTTGACGGAATTATGAAATATCAATCTGAGTTACTATTCATGGCTAATAATTTAAAGTCGACGAACAAGGAACTAGGAATTTTTACTCCGCAGATGACCGAGCTTGCTGAGCTTGGGGCTGGAGATGTTGGCTATGTTGTGACCGGAATTAAGGATGCCAATGCTGTTCAAATTGGTGATACAGTGACATTGGCAAAAAGTCCGACCGCCACTGCTCTGCCAGGCTACCAATCTGTTGAGCCAATGGTCTATGCTGGACTTTATCCTAAAAATACTGAATATAAAGACTTAAAGATTGCGATTGAAAAGTTGGCGTTGAATGATGCGGCTTTCCAATATGAACCTGAACAATCTGAAGCACTCGGAATGGGATTCCGCGGAGGTTTTCTTGGTATTTTTCACCTGCAGATTATTCGTGAACGTTTGCAAGAAGAATTTGGCTTAGAAGTATTGACAACGATGCCGAACTCAACATTTCGCGTAACACTTAAGAATCAACCCGATCCGATTTATGTTGAAAATCCGATTCAATTTCCATATTGGGCCGACATTGTTAAGGTTGAGGAACCATATGTACACGCTAAGATGACGATGCCTAATGAGATGCTCAATGATATTATGCGTTTGGCAGAAGGTCGGCGCGGAACATTGGAAGATTTAGATACGCTTGGTTCGATGCTAGTTGTGACCTATCGAATGCCAATTTCTGAAATCGCGTATGATTTTTTTAATGAGCTCAAGTCTGCTTCACACGGTTTTGCCACCCTTTCGACTGAAATTGCTGGTTACGATGAATCTGACCTAGTTAAGATTGAAATTGCGGTTGATTATGCCAATGTTGATGCGCTCACGTTTGTTGTGCATCGCCTAAAAGCTGACCACATTGCACAAGACACTGTTACAAAGTTGCGTGATTTAGTGCCGCGAAAACTTCAACCAATGCCGGTTCAGGCGATTATCGAAGGTCGCGTGGTGGCTCGTGAAAATATTCCACCGCTTCGTAAAGCTGCTGCAAAAGGAACGAGCGTCTCTAAAAAGCAGCAACAACTGCGCCGGACGGGTCAAGCAAAGTCTGACATTGAGCTGCCCCAAGCTGTGTTTGATGCAATTTTGGATATGGGTTAAGATCAGAGCATGGAGCGCTGGTTTTCGTGAAACGAAAATTGAACGGGTGAGCTAAGTGCTTCACGTTTGTTGCGTGTAGCGCGACAATAAGAGAAGTGCTTAGAATCGCACAGTTCAAAGGTGCGTAAGGCGTTTAAGATCAGAGCATGGCTCACAGGTTTTCGTGAAAACATTTCCATAATCAAAAAGGACCGTTGGATTTTCCCAAGCGGTCCTTTTCTATATTAAGCTTGATTACCAGAACCAAACACATCCACCCGCTCACCTAGAGCAGTTTCAATCGCTTTGACACCGGGAGCCAAGAACTTTCGTGGATCATAATTCTTGCCGATTAAGTCTTCATCAGATAGCACATATTTACGAATCGCATCGTGAAATGCTAGCTGAGCTTCAGTATTGACGTTCACCTTTGCCACACCATGCGCAATCGCTGTCTTAATTTGCTCGTCAGGAACACCTGAGCCACCGTGCAGCACAATTGGTACATTGAATCCGACTGATGCATTTACGGCATCTGCTAGCGATTCTAGGTGGTCTAGACGCAATCCTTGCCAATTAGCTGGATATGCGCCGTGAATATTGCCAATTCCAGCCGCCAAGAAATCAATTCCAGTTGCGACCATTGCAATCGCATCATCAATTGGAGCAATTTCACCAGAACCAATCACGCCATCTTCTTCGCCGCCGATTGAACCAACCTCGCCCTCGACCGAAACGCCTTTTGCATGGGCAAGTTCAACAATTTTGCGCGTCTTAGCTAGATTCTCTTCAACGGGTAAATCTGAACCATCAAACATAACAGAAGTAAACCCTGCTTCAATAGCCTGCTTAGCACCATCAAACGTTCCATGATCTAGATGAATTGCAATCGGTACTGTGATTTCCATCGCTGCATCCAAATTGCGAATCATATCTGCAACAACCTTGAAGCCGCCCATGTATTTAATTGCGCCCATCGAAGCTGCAATTAACGTCGGTGCTTGCTTAGCTTGAGCCACTCGCAAGATTGCTTGACTCCACTCCAAGTTATTCGTGTTAAATGCTCCCGCAGCATAACCAGCGCTCCGTGCATTTTGAATAATTTCTTTTCCTGAAACAATTGTCATAATATTTAACCTTTCATTTGCTTTTTACATTCCACTTCACTTCGGCGCGTCTTCCCAACTCGAAGTCGTGAATTTTTCCAATGAACCATGTAATTTAAATCCGAATTTTTGATTTGCTTCCAATAGTGCTACACGTTCTGTTTGACCACTAGTTTTGATTAATTCAGCCGTTTCAATTAACAGATCAACTAATTGACCATCAGGACCCCATATTAGCTTAGGATCATAACCATACTGCAACCAAAACGTTCCCTGCTCCTCGTCATCCCATTCTGCAGCTCCATGATAAGGACGATCATCAATCAGGATTCCGCCATTGGCCCGAGCAACGCCTTTTTCATGCGTCAGAATGACCTTTTTATAGAATGGACTATCTGCATCATTGCCAAAATATTCATTGAGCCATTCAATTTTATCGCTCCATGAACTCGGGTTATTCCAAGGTGCCGTTGATAAAATATAGGTGTCATAATACGTAGCAAGAATGTTAACCGCCTCCACTGCTCCATCAATTGGCTTTAAGTGGCGAAATATGCCTGGAATTTGATCAGGCTTTTCAACTCCATATTTCGCGAGGTTAGTCGTTGCCGCATCTAAAACCGGCAGCGTGTCTACTAACATGTTATCCATATCGAAAAATAATTTTGGCTTGTTTGTCATAGTACCTCCAATAAATCTTGTGCTTGTTTGAATTGCATGTTCTGATTTTATACCGAAAATTTGGTCATTGGCGTCTTTTAGTTCAAGAATTATCATTCCTTTAATTTATTAGAAAAGCGCTTACAACATTAGTTATTTTGGATGAAAACGTCTTACTGAAAAAGGACCTATCGAATTTGATAGACCCTAGAGCATAAATTAGATTAATACAATTAAGATGAAAATCAACGCTAATATAAAATTTACTTGCATCAAAATTTTTAGTTTAGTTTTTTCAATGCGCATTGTACGCCATTCCTTTACTAATAATACAATTGCTGTAAAAATAGCAACTATGTCAGAGATATTATCAATTCCTTTGATTGGCAAATAATAAATGGTCATTCCTACTAAAATAATGGTGATGCTTATTTCGATTAATTTTTTCATATCAATTATTTTTTAAAGTATGAGTATAGTACTCCACCTAAAATTACAATAATTGTTGGTAACGAAACTACAAGCCATCCGGTCAATTTCAGTTGATAAGTCACAAATGTAACGATTCCAATTAAAATAGCCAGCGGAATATAAAATTTATAATCTGAATTTTTCATAATTAAGCCTCTTTTTATTGATTACCAAAAGCTGTGATCTACATTTCAAGGAAATTGAAATGAACGTAATCATAGTAACACGTTCTTCAAAATGAATTCAATTGATAACTATAATTAACTATAAAAAGTATTATTTGAAATAATTATGTATTGAAAAAGCCCTTATTATCAGATAATATTTTACTAGTTATTTAGGTTCGACGTAGAATAAGAAATCAAAAAAAATCCATGAATCATTTCTGACCCACGGATTTCTTTTTGCTTACTGGTAAAATGCAAATTACCAAGAAGCTTTCTTAACACCAGGGATAAGTCCCTTGTGTGCAAGTTGACGGAAGTTCAAACGAGACATTCCGAACTCACGCATGTAAGCGTGGGGACGTCCGTCAAGTTGGTCCCGGTTGTGCATACGAACAGGTGAAGCGTTACGTGGCAACTTTGAAAGTCCTACGTAATCTCCAGCTTCCTTCAATGCAGCACGCTTTGCAGCATACTTAGCAACCGTTGCTTCAATCTTCTTTGCCTTAGCGATCTTTGACTTCTTAGCCATGATTACTTGACCTCCTTGAATGTGGTAACCTTGCGCAACTTTGGAGAATACTTCTTAAGCTCCAAACGGTCGGGCGTGTTACGACGATTCTTAGAAGTAAGGTAGATTCGCTCACCGGTTTCGGCGGCTTCTAACAAAATGTTAATGCGCATTAACATACTCCTTGATATTGTATTTGGACGGCTGCCACCGCCCAACTAGTGTAAACGACAGGTTTGACTGCATTGGGTCAAACCCCAAGCTTGCGTCGTGTCACAATAGCTAGTAAATTACAAAAGTTAATATTACACGGTTTTTCACCAAATTGCAAGCGATTTTACCAAAATGTGTAAAGTATTTTTACTTTACAGCATAAATTCACTATTATTGAGTCACCGTTGCCGTCTCATCGCGAATTTCAGGAGTATCGTCAATCGTTCCTGAATCACCGTGCAAAACGATCCCGCCAAATTTTTTCACGTCTAGAGTCATATGCTCTTCCATGTAATCTTTGGAATACCCTTTAATTGGAATCGCCCCAATGTTAGAGTCAATTGTCTCATCAAACCAAGGTTCCAATGGTTGATCTCCACGAATAATTGCAAAGACCATTGAAACTTGCATCGCCACTTCTCCATGATGCGAATAAGGCGAAACTCCATCCTCGTACATCATAATGACGCGCCGATCTGGTTCGGCATTTAAAATTGGTGAAATCTGTTCAAGTGCTGCGTCTGTGATTGTCAAATACATGATTATAATCCCCTTTCAATCTTTTAACGGGTTAATTATAACGCCGTAAAGATTTGGTGGATTAAAAATGGTCAGGATATTTGGATTATAAAACGCCTTGGTAATTTTTTTATTTGCGTGGTGGTCTTTTCGATAAAATTACCAAGTACTTAGACCATTCAGCGGAGCGATTCTGTCGTCGGATGGCCAAGCCCTTGCCGAATCTAGGCGAACGTTTTTTCACACGTGCTTTAGCGCCGTGAAATTGGCAAATTATTTTGCCATTCGCCGTGACCCGTGCAGGGCAAATCCGAAACGTAAAGAATCTTTAGCGGAGCTTATCAAGCATAACCAATGGTATTAATTAATACAACTTCATAAACTGCCAGCTCGTGTACATCACAGGCAAAACCATTGCAAAGTTCGTTAGTTGATCAAATAATCCGGCAAAAGGCCAACTCAACATGCGAACAATAAATAATGCGAATACAAACACCAGCATTAATGCTCCAGAGAGTCTCCACACATTTGCGATGGATGGTTGTTGATGTTTTTGCCACTCGTTGCCCAAACGTAGAAATAAGATTGCTAAAACTCCGGTGCCAAAGAATATCAATAAATCATGCAATGACAAATGATATGGCGTCATCGAAGCATCCGCAACGTGAGCCAACGGGATAAACCATTCTAAGAGTTGCAAAAGAACATATCCCAACATTACAGGGCGCAAGAACTTTACTAAACCAGTCAGTTTCTCGTGGCGGGCATATTCTCGCATGGCTACTAAAAATACTAGAATTAACACTGCTGCTAGTAAATCTAAGTTGACGAATAACGTTCGCTCTTGATTATCAGCTGCTGTCAAGATGGCCGTCACATACTTGATTGGCTTATACAATGGCCACACAATTGCTCCCAGCATTGGTTGCAACAACGAAAGCACGCCACCCAGCAATCCTAGTCCCCAAACATATTTATTTTGCCACCATTGATGATTCATGCGGCCTAACCTTTCACATTTAATTCTGAAATCTTCAAAATTGTATCAACTGCTTTTTGCATAACTTGGATTGAGACATATTCGAAACGACCGTGCATATTTTCACCACCTGCAAAAATATTTGGCGTTGGTAGACCCAAGAATGTAATCTTTGAGCCATCTGTTCCACCACGAACGGGTTCGATAATTGGAGTAATGTCCAATTCCTTCATCGCTTTTTCGGCCAAATCTACTGACGTCATGTCATCCTTGAGAATTTCGCCCATGTTATAGTATTGATCGTTGATTTCAAGAGTGATGCGGTCTGTTCCAAAATCTTGATTAAACTGTGCAGCAACGTCGACCAAATATTGCTTACGGGCTTCAAACTTTGCACGATCATGGTCACGCACGATATAACGTAATTCTGCCTCTTCAGGAGAACCAGAAACGCTCATCACATGCCAGAAACCTTGGCGACCATCAGTTTTTTCTGGTCGATCATTTGTAGGCAACTTGGCATGGAAATCAAATGCCACTTGGATTGCGTTGATCATTGTATCCTTGGCAGAACCTGGGTGCACATTTAATCCTTGAATCGTGACGCGGGCCCCAGCAGCTGAGAAAGTTTCCCATTCGAGCTCACCAAGTGGTCCACCATCTAGCGTGTATGCGAAATCAGCACCAAATGCAGCTACATCAAAATGGTCAGCCCCGACACCAATTTCTTCATCTGGACCAAATCCAAAGACTAACTTACCGTGCTTCACTTCCGGATTGGCAATTAAATACTCAGCCGCTGAAATAATTTCAGCAACTCCGGCTTTATCGTCGGCACCAAGCAAAGTTGTCCCGTCAGTCGTAATTAAAGTTTGTCCCTTGTAATTTTTCAGACTTGGGAATTGTGCTACAGTCAATGCATATTCAGTATTGAGCTGAATATCTGACTCTCCATCATAATCTTCAACGATTTGTGGATTGATATTTTCAGAATTGAAATCAGCTGTGTCAACGTGTGCAATAAAGCCAATTGTTGGAACTGCGTGATCTAAGTTTGAAGCCAATTCAGCAAAGACATAACCATCATCCATAGTTCGGATATTTTCAAAGCCAATTTCCTTTAACTCAGTTGCTAGGTCAGCTAAAAAGGCAATTTCTTTTGGATCTGATGGGACCGTTGCTGATTCTTCATTTGAACGAGTATTAATTTTTACATACTTTAGGAAACGGTCAACCAAGTTTGGGTATAATTCTTCTGTCATAATAATCTCCTCAGATTAGTTAATTTGTAGTTTTTAAATATAAGTGTACGGATCGGTGTTGACTTGTGATGCGAAAATATTGGTTAAATTCCAACCATATTCGTGATTCCAAGTTTTTAGCAAGCTTGCCATTTTCGGCTTGGCTAGTGCTTCCATATGATGATCTGGGTCAATAACCACGAAATCGTCTGCAAGCACGTCATGCCCTGTGTGATAATACAAGTCAGCTGTGACAAATGCATCTGCTCCAGCTGATAGTGCGACCTCATATTCACTGCCACCATCGCCGCCGAGCACAGCAACCGTTTGAATTTCGCGCTGCAAATCATTAGCAATGACCCGCACGGCTTGCACATCAAACAACTCCTTCACAAAGCTAGCGTATTGCCGGACAGTCTGTGGTTGCTGTAGCTTTCCAATTCGACCGATCCCAGTCTCTCCATCCGAATTAGCCAATAAAGGCTTTGTATCCGTAATTTGCAATGCATCTGCGAGCCAATCATTCATGCCACCTTTAGCTGCATCCAAATTTGTATGTGCGCTATAGACGATAATGTCGTGCTTGATTAGTTCACTGTACATTTTATTTTGCGGATTGGACAGGTCGAGGTTTTTGGCTGGCCTAAATACAGCGGGATGATGAGAAAAGATAAAGTCAACATGTTGCTCAATGGCCTCTTGCACCACTTCTTGCCGAACATCCAAAGCGGTCATGACGGTTTTAATTTCGCGATTTTGATCACCAATTTGCAGTCCAATCGGATCACGTTCCCACGCAAGATCCAGTGGCGCGTATTCTTCAATTTTTGCAATTAGTTCACTTGCTTGCATGTTGCAGGGCCTCCTGAATCTGGCGTGATTGATTTGCATAAGCTTCATACGCTCTTGATTTACTCTGCTTTGAAGCCTGTAGTTTAACTAGAATCCGTTGAATGCGTTCAAGTTCGTTCTGCCATTTTTCACGCCACACGGGTGCTTGTCGATCCATATTAAATGGCCCAAAATGCAATTCATCATCGGTAAAGTGTGTCGTTCCAGGCTCAGCAACTAGAACTTCATAATAATGGTGGTCATCCAAAATCATCTGTTCGTCAATCAAGGCGTAACCATTTGCTTGCAGCCAGGCACGAACGGCCAAAACATCAGTGTTTGGCTGTAAAATCAGGCGTTGATACTTCTGATTATCACTATGCCCAGCGGTCAAAATATCAGTAATCAAACGGCCACCCATCCCAGCTATGACAACAGTATCAATCTTGTCTTCAGGTTTAATCGCCGTAAAGCCATCTCCTAAGCGTGCCACTAATTGATCTTGCAAATGAGCTTTATCAATTTCTTGCTGGACGTTTTTTAACGGCCCTGGCGCAACTTCTCCAGCGACAGCAAATGCAATTGTTTTCTTTAATAATAAGTTTGCCGGAAGATATGCATGGTCTGAACCAATATCAACCAACCGCGCATTTTTTGGAACAAACGTCGCCACAAGGTCTAAACGTGGTGATAAATTTAATGCATCCATAGCGTCCTCCAATTTATAATTATATTCTCATTTTAGCACAAAAAGAGAGTGCGTATGGTCAATTGACTGACTAACTTCACTCTCTTTGTTAAATTAACGATTTAATTCCGGAAACCAAATTGAAATTTCACGGGCAGCATTTTCTGGCGAATCAGATCCGTGCACGATATTACGCACTTCATCTCCTGGCCAATCACGTCCATAATCGCCCCGAATCGTTCCTGGAGCAGCTTCGGTCGGGTTCGTGATGCCCATGAGCGTCCGCCAACCTTTGACAACATTGTCACCTTCAACAACCATCGCTACCACAGGATGTTCCATCATATAATGCATTAGTCCTGGGAAAAATGGTCGGTCAACCAGTTCAGCATAATGCTCTTTTAAAAGCGTTTCGTCTGCTTGAACCATCTTCATGTCAATTAGGTCATAGCCCTTGCGCTCAATACGGCGAACAATCTCGCCGACTTTCTTTTGCTTGACCCCATCTGGTTTTACGATTGCTAAAGTGCGTTCTGTCATAGTAACTCACTGCCTTTCCATTGTTTGTATGAACCGTTGTGCTAACTATGAAACGCTAGGGTCATTTCCGATAACAAAATCGCTCAGATGACTCAATCAAAGTAAAGTATTACACAACTAACACACCTCAATTATACCGGAAATGTAACCGCTTTTATACAATGATTATTTTAATTTACGCCGGCCATAAACTTTTTGATATTTAGTTTCTAGACCATGTAAAATAACCGTTTCATGCTTTTCTTCATAGGAATGAGCTTGGCGATTTATCCCATTTTGCGAATTATTTGAATCAGCCTTATGATTGACCCGTTTCTTTGGATCAACAGCGCGCTTGATGCTTTGCTCGAGCCCAGTTCCATTGTGAGGTTGGCGTTGTTTATCAAAATGAGCAGCTGGCTTCACTGTTTTTGCCTGATTTTCTTTTGCAACTTTTTGCTCGGGTGCTTTAATTTCACGTTCTTTTGGCTGTTCTGTGACAACTGGCTTTTGAATCTTAGGTTCCTCGACCACCTTGTCTACTGATGCAACGACTACCTCAACCGGAACTGCAATTGCCTTTGGTTGCTCTGCTTCAGAGCTAATCGTTGGCTTAACCACTGGTTTTGGCTGTTGCAGATTAATTTTCCCCACCTCCACAAACATGTGGGTCTCAACATCGCGCCATTGCCAATTTCCTTTATACTGTTGGAGCGCCTTTCGCCATTTGACAATATATGCAACAACCGTCTCAGCCTTGCGATTTGGGGGTAATAATGTCGTTGTCTTTTCAATTGAATACTTTTTTAAAATTTGCAGATCCGCATTGTGCTCGATCCAATGTTCTACAAATGGTAAAGTTGCCGTCTCTGCAGACGAAACATTTCCTAATTTAATCCAGTTTACCGATATTCCTCTACCCATTTCTAACTACCTCATTCACATTTTAGTCCTGCAACTCTTCATAGAGCTCAATCATTGCATAATCTTCCGGATTTAAGCGCACATAATTTGCCAAAGCTTCCTTCGCCAGCGCTTTTTCACCTTCTTCAAGGAAATAATAATACGCTGCTTTTAAGAATTCAGAATTATCCAGCAAGAATGGCAAAGCTGCGTTCCAATACTTTGTTGCCATTGCATAATCTTCTAGGCCTGTGTACGAACGCGCCAAATTCCAGTACAATTGTGGATCAATTTCAAACTCGTCATCTTCCATATACTCGTTTAAGAAATTAATATTTTCAACAAACGCATCTTTTTGCACCAACAAGTTCGAATAACCAATAATCAAAGCTGCATCATCTGGAATATTTTCTAGACCAGCTTGGTACAAATGCTCTGCTTCAGCTACTTCACCTAACTGCAGTGCCATATTTGCTGCATTTTCATACGTTTTTTCGTTAAACTGATCAATTGCCAACCCAGCCTGATATGTCTTTAAGGCTTGCTCTAGCTCGTTCTTTTGCGCATACAACTGGCCCAACGGATTATATACTCCAGCGTATGACGGATCCAAATCAATGAGCTTTTCAAAGGCATCAATCGCCTGATCGTACTTTTCTTCATCAGCCGAATAAATCAAACCAAGCTGAAAGCGCACATCTGGAGTCATTTCTGTATCCTTGATTTGCTCCAGATACCCCAAAGCATTTTCAGCATTACCGCTCAACGCATACGCAACACCGATTCTAGAAACTACATCGACACCTGAGAAATGCCGTTCGCCGTTCGCCAACAGTCCACGATAATACGGAATCGCCTCTTGATACATCCCGGTTCCGTTATAAAATTCAGCCAACGCAAACTGAATCACTGGCTCATCAGGCGCTAGTGTGTATGCTTCAACTAATTTAGCCTCCGCTGCTTCGACCAAGCCCTCCGATTGATACAAGTCAGCAAACACCATTAGTGCTTCTAAATATGCATCTGAATCTGGTGTAATGACTGCTAAATATTCTAGCGCCTCATCAGTATGATCCTCTGCAATTGCAATTTCTGCTAATTCAGTTCGTAAAATATCTTCTTCGGGGTACTTATCCAATAATTTTGTATATGCTCGTTTTGCATTTGTTGAAAAACCAAGCGCATATAATTCTTCTGCCAACGAGTGAATTGTTTCATCATCATCATGGCGTAACGCCAAAGCAAAAGATTTTTTAGCCTCTTCTAGTTGCCCACTTGATAATTCGTCCAACATCCGTTCTGAATAACTAGCCATTTTCAATCACCCATTTCTATTTTGTTATTTGGATTTCGTTTTATTTTTTGCAGCTGCCAACAAAGCCTTGCGAGCAGCTATTTTATCTTCTTGTGAGACTTGCCCTTTTGTCGAAGCACCACGCGAGAAATCGTTATTCTTAATTGATCCTTTTGATGCCATTTTGCATCCTCTTTTTCAAAATTATTCAAATTTTGTTGATTTTGCGACAAATAACCCCATCGCCGTTAACATTATTATAACCAAAACATAGATAATATTCTGGATTGAGCCCGTTGGATTTGCCTGGAATGCCATTCCATATAAAATTGGACCAGTTGCAGCCATTAAGTATCCGCCGGTCTGGGCCATTCCTGCAAGACTTGCCGAAGCCATTGGACTACTTGTTTTAACAGCAAAGAGGGTCATCAAAGACATGTAAAAGAAGCTCGTGATAATTCCAGAGATTAAACATTCGATACTCCAAAAAATCATCGAGGACGTATCTTGGAAAAACAACATTAGCGCGCCAATTAAGCCCAGTGACCCAACAACTAACATGCTGTTAACAATTCCTCGTTGTTTAGATCGCACCAACAAATTAGGAATAATCATTGACATTGGCATCCCGATAAACGCCTTCATCGACATGGCGATCCCGATTTGTGTGGCAGTCAAATGATGAAAGCTCATTAGCGACGGCATCCACGCTACAAAGGTGTAATTGATAAGTGATTGCCCACCAAAGACCAATAAGAACGGCCATGCTTTGATTTTTGTCCAAACTTTAATGGGTTTATTTTCTTGTTTGGTCTCTGGATTTGCTCCTTCATCTTGTTTAGCTGCTTGCAAACGCCAAGTTACAACGATCCAAGTTAAAAGCGCAATTGCTGGCACGGAAAATAGCACAAACATCATCGTTGGTAATCCTGCTGTATAGACAATATGCGCAGTTAACAAATTAAAAACTGCCACGCCAAACATCATAGAGAATGAATAAGCCGAGGTATAAAGCGCAATTTTATTTGGCGCGTATTCCATTAAAAAAGCTGGCATTAAGACGTTGAGGTGTGCGACACCGAGCCCAATTAGAATCGTTCCACCAATCATTGCACTAAAACTTGGAACAATTCGTAGATCGCTTCCAGCACAAATTAAGAGCAACGATCCCATCAATGCCTTTTTCAGGCCAATTAGTTGAACCGTTTTTGAAGCGAAATTAGAAACCAACATAAACATGACAAGTGGAATCGTCGTGATGATTCCTAAATCCCCAGACTGCACATGCAACGTTATAGCAATATCATCTAAAATCAATGGCAAAGTTGTCACCTGACTGCGCATCACAAACCCAACCAAGACTAACGCAATCAGTAAACCAACGCCAGCTCCTTTTGTCTTATTATTCATCGCCTACCCTCAAATCTTTAATCAGTTTGGCTTAGTGTAATTTAGTTCGTGCTAATAAACTGGCAAACGGAACGTAAATTAAACTTGCAACTAATGCACCCACCAGTACCTGTAATGCATTACTTGGAATTTCAACTATTGCAATTGAAACGGCTGTCTTAACAACTGCGTGATTGAGCAATTGCAAGATTATTCCTGCTATAAAATAACCAATCACCATCGTTATACCACCAAGCACAATGCTCAATATTCGTTTGCTGACATTCGCTGAACCTGAACCAACGCGACCAATCAAATATCCTTCGCTTCCGTGAATTAAGAGCGAGAAAAACATCCATTGCGGATAGCCTAATAATAAGTCAATTAAAAAGCCCGTCAATGCTCCCACGATTAATCCAGCCTGTGGTCCAAAATACCATGCGGCCAGAATGATTCCTACTTCAACTAAACTCACAAAGCCAGTTGGAGTTGGCAACCGTAAAAAGAAATTCAAAACAATATTTAATGCAATCAGTAATGCCAAGATTGCGATCCGGCGGGGTGTTAGTTTATCTTTCATAATCTATTTGCTCCTTGCCAAACATTACCAAATTCAGGTGAAATCGCAACACCGTGCTTGATTCCCTGAAAAACAAAATCTTTTGCGTTTTGTACAGCTGTCTCTATTTCTTGGCCTAATGCAAGTTGACTCGCGATCGCTGATGAAAATGTGCAACCAGCGCCATTGTTAAACTTTGCATTGACAATCGGTGCTTGAAATACTTTCACAACGTCTTTAGCGACCAGCACATCAATCGCCGTTTTTTTATTCAAACGAGTTCCGCCCTTAGCAACCACAGCTTTTGCGCCGGAATCCAAAATATTTTGTGCGGCCACTTGCAAATCTACCTCATTCGCAATTTCAATCCCACCAGCCAACATCTTTGTTTCAGTTAAATTGGGCGTTGTCACAGTTGCGAATGGCAACAGATCACTTTTAAATGCATCAACGAGTTCTTGAATCGGCACGGAACCATTTTCCTTGAAAACCATCACAGGATCCACGACGACAGGAATGTTTTGCCCCACTCGTTGAACAAATGTACCAACTAACTTAATCATCTCAACACTTGGTACTAGTCCAATTTTAATCGCAGACAACTGATAATTTTCCTCAATGGAAGCTAACTGTGCTGCTACCAAATCCAAATCAATCAGCGTAATCGTAAATGTATCCGCCTTAACCGTGACAATACTTGTGATAACGCTCAAGCCAAACAAGCCATATTCGGTAAACGTCGCTAAATCTGCTTGAATCCCACCGCCAGATAAAATATCTGAGCCAGCAATCGTCAAAATGATTTTAGGTTGTTCAACTTTTTTTTCAACGTTCGTCTTATTTTGCGTCATACCACGTTTTTCCCTCATGCGTTTCAACCTTCAACGGGACACTTAGCTTTACAGCTGCATCCATAATACTAGGCACTAATTTATGCATTATCTCCAGTTCTTCAGCAGGAACTTCAAAAATTAGTTCGTCGTGCACCTGCAAAAGCATTTTCGCCTTTAAATTCTGATCCTTCAAAGCCTTTTGCATTTGAATCATAGCAATCTTGATAATGTCTGCCGCTGAACCTTGAATTGGTGAATTCATCGCCGTACGCTCTGCAAAACTACGGAGATTAAAGTTTTTAGACTTAATATCTGCCAAATAACGCCGTCGATGCGCAATTGTCTCAACATAACCTAGCTCACGAGCAGAATTAATGATTTCCTCTGTCCACTTTTTTACTCCAGAATATTCTGTCAGATACGTATCAATGATTTGCTTGGCTGTCTTGCGATCCGTCCCAATATTCTTGGCTAATCCAAAGTCAGAAATCCCATAGACGATTCCAAAATTAACCGCCTTGGCCTGTCGACGCATATTGCCATCAACTGGCGCTTCGACTGATACTCCAAAAATTCGTCGAGCCGTTGCAGCGTGAATATCTTCATCATCAATAAACGCTTGGCGCATATGCTGATCTTCTGTAATGTCAGCCAGCACGCGTAATTCAATTTGCGAATAATCCGCGCTAAAGATTGACCAGCCTTCATGCTCTGGAACAAAGGCCGACCTGATTTGACGGCCTTCTTCGACTCGCACAGGAATATTTTGCAAGTTTGGATCAACTGAAGAAAGTCGTCCAGTTTGCGTCAGTGTTTGTAGATAACGGGTATGCACCTTTGAATCACTACCATGAATCACTCGCAGCAAGCCTTCGACATAGGTAGACTGAATCTTGGCTAATTGACGATATTGTAGAATTGACTCCACGATCGGCACATCAGCCATTTGCTCGAGCACTTCTACGGAGGTTGAATAGCCCGTCTTTGTCTTCTTTAAGGGCTTGAACCCCATCTCTTCAAACAAGATCACGCCCAATTGTTTTGGTGATTGAATGTTAAATTCGTGGCCAGCCTGGTTATAAATGGTTTGTTCTAATTCTGAAAGACGTTCTGCTAGCTTTGATTGCATGCCTAATAACCGATCGGCATTGACAGTAATTCCGGCAATCTCCATTTCGGCCAACACAAATGTCAATGGTAATTCAATTTCACGATATAGGTTTTCCTGCTCGTGTTCTGCCAACTTGGTCATCAATTCTGGCTTGAGAGCACCAATCGCCATTGCTTTACGCCCAAGATGCTCAAAGAAGTCCTCATCATTTTCAGGAATGGCAAACTTAGCCCCTTTGCCATAAACCTCTTCATCAGTAGCTACATCATAATAATTATTTTCGTGAGCAAGCGCACCTAGATCGTTATTATTATCATTGACATCAAGCAAATAAGCAACCAACAATAGATCAAAGTCAACGCCCGTAAGTGGAACGTTCAGCCGCTTCAATGCGACAAAGGTTTCCTTGGCATTAAAGACATTTTTAACGACATTGGCGTTTGTCAAAAGCTTGTAAACTGGTGTGTTTTGGTACAAAAGTTCAATGTCACGTGATGCAAAATAGCCGTGCTCTTGATTTCCAAGTACGAAGCCAACTATCGCAGCTCGGTGATAGTTTTCGCCGTCCAACTCAAGATAAAAGTCAATCTCTGAGCCTAAGTTTTCGATATGTGCTAAATTATTTGCTGTGAGAGCACGCACTTTAATTTCATTCTTAGCAGCAGACTGTTGCCCATCAATGGTATAACCTTGATTCGCCAATTTCACCAGCTGTTGCTTGAAATCAAGATGTTGGTAAAAAGGAATTAACTCTGCATACTGAATTCCACGATAATCTAGGTCGGCCATTGAAATTGTAACTGGCGCTTCTGTCCGAATTCGAGCTAAATCGCGCGACAAAAAAGCGTCATTTTTATATTCAATCAGATTTTCCTTACGCTTTGACTTCTTCATGTCATCCACATGTTCGTACAGTTTTGGAATTGAGCTGAACTCTTGAATCAATGCAATCGCAGTCTTTTCGCCAATTCCTGGAACTCCTGGATAATTATCAGATGGATCACCTTGCAGACCTTTAACCTCAACGACTTGCTCTGGCGTTAGGCCACCATACGCTTCAGCAACCATGGCTGGAGTGTACTTTTCGATTTCACTAATACCCTTTTTCGTTAACCAAACAGTCGTGTCATCGCTGACCAATTGACGCATGTCGCGATCCCCGGTCACAATCGTAACTGCATAGCCATCCGCTTCACCCTGCCTAGCCATCGTTCCAATAATATCGTCGGCTTCGTAATCAACGAGCTGATAATTTTTAATCCCATGGAGCTCAACCATTTTACGCAAAGGTTCAAATTGTTCGACTAATTCGCTCGGCGTCTTGTCACGATTTCCTTTGTAGTCGTCGTATGCATTTGTACGAAATGTGGTCTTTCCAGCATCCCACGCCACTAATGCTTTGTCTGGCTGAAAAGGATCAACAATGCCATCCAGCAAATTGTTGAACCCCACTAGCGCATTTGTGTGCAAACCTTCGTGGTTCATAAAGCGGTCAACTTGGTTAATCAGCGCGTAAAAAGCCCGAAAAGCAAGTGAGTTTCCGTCAATTAAAAGTAATTTTGGTTTTGCCATCTTGAACCTCTTTCTAATTTGTTGCGTTTGACTTAATTGTAACAAAAAAGAGGGTGCGAACAAAGGTGTTTGGCACAAATAGATAGTGACTTATTTTATAAAGTTGATTTGAGTATTACTAGCTAGGTTAAATAACAATTTAATTTGCTAATGACTATTTTCCATTTTTAATAATTTATAGTTAATTTGTGCATTTAAATCATCCTGAATTGACTCAAGTTTTAGGCCTATCTCAGTCGGTTCGCCATCACCTTTTAGGTTAAATCCTCGTGAAATAGTTTCAATCAAGAAATCATCAAACCAATCATCCCATGTTACATAATCCTTGAAGTAAACTTTCACTTCTTGATTAATAATTTCTGTCTTTGTAGCACGTTCAAACGCTTCAGGATAAATTGAAATAGCAAAATCAAACAAATTTTTGTCTAGTAATCCATAAATCATCATCTGCTCAATATTCAAAATTTCGCAAATATCAACTTCAATAAAAGTATTAGGACCTGCCCACTCTCGATTTACATCAATTAAAACAAGTAAATCCATATCATTTTCATTCGGTGCTTTCAATATTTCAGTTACAAATCCCGTTAAATCAGGCGAATCAGTATTATATTTAATGCTGACGTATTTATTTTTGTATTTTAAATAATTTTCAATTTTATTATTCATTCGGATCCTTTCTCACTAAAATGAAACAACTCAAACCAGGTATGAACTATCCAGCTTGAGTTGCATTTTAATTATTATTTCTTATTTTTCCGACGACTTGCAAAGATTCCTGCAAATGTCGCAGCTAATGTTGCAAAGAGCGTTCCGACCAATCCGGTACTCTGCTCTTTAATCTGCGTATCATGTGCCAAATCTGCACGAATGATTTGAGAAGCCGCATCCTTAGAACTCGTAATGGTTGGTTCTGCAGAGTCGCTTGACGTTTGCGTGGCATTTGAAGCTTCTGAAACAGGAACGGCGCGGTAAACTGCTTGTCCATTATTGCCAACAGTGGTTTCAATAGCGACTTGAGCGTGATCCGCAGAATTTATCACGTTGGCAATAGCATCTGAATCAAGTTGTGCTTTTGCATCTTGATTATTTTCGCTAGCTTCACTCGTAGCAGCATTTTCATCACTGGCAGTATCCGCTGAAGAATCCGCATCTGATGGTGCTTCTGATTCACTTGCTGAAGAATCTGCATCTGAAGGAGCTTCTGATTCGCTGGCAGAAGAGTCCGCGTCTGAAGGAGCTTCTGATTCGCTGGCAGAAGAGTCCGCATCTGATGGCGCTTCTGATTCACTGGCTGAAGAATCTGCATCTGATGGTGCGTCTGATTCGCTGGCCGAAGAATCCGCATCTGATGGTGCCTCTGATTCACCGGCTGAAGAGTCCGCATCTGAAGGAGCTTCTGATTCACTAGCTGAAGAATCGGCATCTGAAGGAGCCTCTGATTCACCGGCTGAAGAGTCTGCATCTGATGGTGCTTCTGATTCACTAGCTGAAGAATCTGCGTCTGATGGTGCTTCTGATTCGCTTGCTGAAGAGTCCGCATCTGAAGGTGCCTCTGATTCACTGGCTGAAGAATCCGCGTCTGAAGGGGCTTCTGATTCACCGGCTGAAGAATCCGCATCTGACGGAGCTTCCGATTCGCTTGCTGAAGAATCTGCTTCCGAATCTGCGTCTGATGGCGCTTCTGACTCGCTGGCCGAAGAATCTGCATCTGATGGTGCTTCTGACTCACTGGCTGAAGAATCAGCTTCCGAATCCGCGTCTGATGGCGCTTCAGATGGCGTTTCTGGTGCCGGTGTTGGCGTTGCATCAATCACCGAAATAGAGTTCGACATTTCTGACTGAACACCATCTTCTGTATAAGATGCCGTCGCAGTATACGTAACGTCGCCCGCTGGCAGTGGTACTGAAACAGTAAAGCTACCATCTGTATTAGTCATGGTGCTACCAATTGCTTCACCATCAACGTAAATTGTAATATATAGCGATCCAGTATTGGTATCGTTAACATATCCTGTAATCGTTGCGGTTGCATTTTGCGTTGCATTTGCATCTTTGACAGCGTCCGTCAAGATCGGTGCATCAGGTTGTTCCACTGGTACGACAGGTGCTGGCATTGATGGTTCAGCCGCTGGTCCATTAGACTCAGAAAAAATTTCTGAAAATGGTCCACTTGAATTGTTGTTATCTCGATAAAACGCGGCGTTAATGAATGAATCAGAGTTTCCGCCAACGTACAAATTTTTGATTGTTAGATTTTGAACAGAACCCGCAATCCATGATGTGTTGACCAAATCTGCTGTGAAATTATTATTACTAATGTCTAAGTCCGTGAAGCTAGGATTCGTAATTGAAAACAAATTCAAATACCAAAAGAGCATCGATGCATTGTAAGCTGTTGACCCGCCGGCATTGATAGCCGACGCAAAGACACCAGACAAATTCACACTCGTCAATGATGGATTTGAGCCAATCAATGCACCCAAAGACTTCAGATTAGCCTGAATCACACTGCTATTAACGTTATAATTAGTTGGATTTGCAGCCCACAACAAATAAGCACTAAGCGAAGTCGAAGTGAAATCAACTGCTCCTGTTGGGTTACTTGCTGCTGCTAATACATCAGCAGGTATTTCAGGTGAATTAATTTGTTGCTCTTCTGCATCATCAGCAAATGCCTTTGTCGGTGCAGAATTAAACGCAATTGTAGCAGTTCCCATTGTCACTGCCGTTAAAATGACCCCTAACCCTGTTTTAACCCATTTGCTATTGTCACGATGAGGTACGGCCTTTGAAAAATTAATTTGCCCGGTTTTGGTTGTTTTGTCGTAATACCAGTTTTTTGCCATATTAGTCGCCCTCTACCTTGAAATTACTCAAGCTTTCTAGTTTTATTCCTATTTTTATTATACTGGTTCACTTAGGATTTGTCTGGACAAATCTGTGAAGTGTTTGTGACTTTTGGTAAGTGAAATCATTATACCATCAATTCAATAAAGCCCCGGCAATCAAGGTGACTGCAGAGGCTTTGCTTATTTTTTAGAGTGTTAGCTTATTTATTTAGTGCTAATGAGATGAAGTTAAATAAGAACAAGAGTGAAATGATCCAAAGAATTGGGCTGATTTGCTTAACCTTGTTGCGGGCCAACTTCACAATGATAAAGAAGATGAATCCAGCGGCGATTCCATATGAAATTGAATATGAGAAGGCCATAAATGCTGCTGTAAAGAACGCTGGAATCGCAATTTCAATGTCGTTCCAGTCAATCAACTTGAATTCGTTCATCATCATGATTCCGACGATGATCAAGATTGGCGCAGTTGCAGCACTTGGAATCACTCCAACCAATGGTGCAGCAACGATTGAAAGCAAGAAGCCAATTGCGACGACTACTGAAGTTAATCCTGTTCGACCACCAGCTTTAATTCCAGAAGCTGATTCGATAAATGTTGTTGTGTTAGAAGTTCCAAAGATTCCAGCTAACATGGTTGCAAAAGTATCAGCAACTAGTCCGCGATCCATCTTAGACTTGAACCCCTTGCCTTCATAAAATTCTTTTTGGTCCTTTTCAGAGAAGATTCCAGTTGTAAGACCTGTTCCGATAAATGTTCCAATGGCATCAAATAATCCTGAAAGACCCATTGAGAAAACAGTCAAAATGACAACTAGGATATGCTTTGGTGTCGTAAACATCGACCAGAGCCCGTCTTTACCTAATCCAGCGCCAAACACCTGTCCAAAGTCATGGAAAGTTGCGCCGAATGACCCAGCAATGTCAATGTGTGTGTTAGTAACGCCCATTGGAATTCCAATTAAAGTCGTAGCGACAACTGAGATAAGAAATGCTCCAGGAACCTTGCGAACTACCAAGATTACTAGAATCACAAAGCCGATCAATGCTAGCAACAAAGCAGGTGAATTGAAGTTTGCAATTTCTGGCGTAGTTCCCCCATTTGACACAAGGGTATTAACTGCCTTAGCTCCTTGACCAACGTGGAAAGCCTTATCATTCAGGGTCACGATGTTTTCACCGTCAACGATGAAGTTCAAGAAGCCGGCGTTCTTCAAACCGATATAGGCGATGAATAGCCCGATTCCAGCCGCGATTGCATGCTTTAATTGAGCAGGAATTCCTTTTACGATGGCAGAACGTAACTTAGTCAAAGTAATCACAACATCGACCAATCCGACCAAGAAGACCATTCCCAGCGCTTGCTTCCATGTGAAACCAAGCCCAAAGACAATCGTATACGTAAACATTGCTTGCATTCCAATTGAAGGCGCGAGCGCATATGGCAAGTTAGCAAACAATCCGGTGATCAGGGTTCCAACAACAGCCGTGATGATGGTTGCCAGGAACACACCTTGGCTAGGCATTCCTGTCATTGCTAAGACTGATGGATTCAAAAAGATGATATATGCCATGGCCACAAATGTAGTCAATCCGGCAATCACTTCGGTCCGCGCAGTTGTTTTGTTTTGCGACAGCTTAAAGAAATTTTCTAACACGATCATTCTCCTTATAATAAAAAACATGCAGTATGCGCATTTGCCACACTACATGAAAACTAGAAAACGACGCAAAAACAAAAGTTTGCGTCGTCAACTAAAAGGATTAATCCCATTTCAAGTCTGTGGCAATACACGTTAACGACTAAAAAATATGCTAAATAATATCACTTACTTTACATGCATAACTTTTAATCGTCAAGAAAAAGGGTCTGAAAGTTTTATTTGAGTATCATTTTGTTGGTCAATTTATTTGTTTGTATTTTAATATGACGCTGTGGTTCATCAGCTCCGCTAAAGATTCTTTTCGTTCGGATGGCCCTGCACGATTCATGTCGAATGGCAAAATAATTTGCCAATTTCACGGCGCTAAAGCACGCGTGAAAAGGTTCGCCTAGATTCGGCAAGGGCTGGTCATCCGACGACAGAATCGCTATGCTGATGAACCACACCTTATGAACGCAAATAACGTGTCAGCCACTGAATCAGCGAGTCGCCCACCATTGCCAAGACAATCGTCGGAATTACACCAGCAATGATGATCACTCCACCATCACTAGCATTGAGCCCACGAATAATAATATCGCCCAGTCCGCCACCACCAATGAAAGCTCCCAATGTTGCAATACTAATTGACACGATTAGCGCGTTTCGGACACCCGTCATAATCGCTGGTAAAGCAATTGGTAGATTGATCCGCATCAAGACTTGCCAGCGCGTCATTCCCAAACCTTTTCCAACATCTTGGAGTGCGCTTGGAACTGAAAGTAAGCCCGTCAACGTATTTCCAATAATTGGTAGCAATGAATACAAGAAGACTGTCATTACCACAGTTTGGCTACCTAATCCAAAGATCACCATTAATAGTGACATCAAAGCTAAGCCAGGCATGATTTGCAGCAAATTTGTAACGGTCACAATTACTTGCCCAATCCGTCTAAAACGTTGTCCGACAATGCCCAGCGGAATTCCCACCATGACTGCCAGCACAACACCGTCAAAAGCCATCAACGTTTGTCGCCCCATTGCTTGCAAAATCACAAAGCCATTGACGCTGTAATAGCGAATCACTTGCTCAATTAAATTCCCGTTCATTTGTGGACCTCCCGAAAATAATCATGCTTTTGCAAAAATTGATGTGCCACCGTCTCTGGCGCAATTCCTTGATGATCAACTTGGTAATTCATGTTTTGAATCATCTGCAAATCAATCTTTCCATCCAGGCGGTTTAAGACTGCATTTAATTGAGAATGTTCTTTCAAAAGCTGATCGTTGACAACCATGCTAGTGTCATACGCCGGAAAGAAACGCAGATCATCTTTAAGCATCACTAGCTTATTGCTCATAATTCGACTGTCCGTTGAATACCCCATTGCCACATTCACATCACCCTTGACCAAGGAAGGATAAACTAATCCAATCTGCATCGGCAAAATTTGATTAAAATGCGTTTGATATTTCTTGGCGAACGCTTGATAACCATCGCCCTTCTTTTCATACCACGAAGAATCGACAGCCATTGAGAGTTTGTTGCTGACGCGTGCTAAATCACTCACATTTTTCAAATTGTATTTAGTAGCCGTCGCTTGAGTCACGAGCAACACATAAGTATTTGAAAAGCCATATGTTTTAAACCAAGTCTGCTTAAATTGCTGTTTAAAATCATTTGTAACGACGCGTTGGGCCCTCTTCCGGTCAAGAATTGCTGGCAGTTTTAACGTCGCTGCAATTTCCGTTCCAGTATAGCGTGTTGCTGAAATATCAGCATCTCCAGACAACATTGCTTGGTGCACAACTGAAGATGATCCGAGATTATTAATCTGCGTGGTAGCTAATCCTGTTTCATGCGTAATTAGTTCACTTACGATATTGCCCATAATTTGCGATTCAGTCGTATTGACCGTCGCAATCTTAATCGGCGCGTTCTCTTTGTTTGTTAAATTCAAAAATTGTCCTTGACTAAATAACAAGACTAAAACACTTGCAATTGCCAACAGACTTAAGACCCATTTCTTTTTTATATTCATGCGGCCACCTCGTCAACGTGCAAACGATGAGTTAAATATTTGGTAAACAGATTTAAGAGTGTGTCGACCAAAATTGCCAGAATCATTAAAGGAATCGTCCCTAACAAAATTAATTTCGGATCGTACAAATTTAAGCCAGCAAAAATGTAATCTCCTAGTCCACCAGCTCCGATGTATGCTGCTAAAGTTGACCAAGAAATGACGTACACCGCTGACATACGAATTCCTCGCATAATTAAAGGCATTGCAATGGGGAGTTCAACTTGGGCCATACGCTGCACTTGTGTCATTCCTAACGCACGTGCTACATCTGATAAGGCATCCGGAACTTGTTGAATCCCAACTACCGTATTTTGTAAGATTGGCAGCAAAGCATAAATTGCTAATGCGAATATCGCTGTCTTTGCACCGATCCCCATGAATGGTACCAATAAAGCTAGAAAGGCTAGCGATGGAATCGTTTGGAGCATAATGACAACCGGCATGACAATTTTAGCGATTTTACTATGCCGGCTCAGATATAGCCCGACAGGTACAGCGATCAAAACGCCAAAGAAAATAGCCGTTAAAAATAAAAACATCTGCTGAGAAATTTTACCCATTAGTTCTGTTCCGTGTGTACTTAGAAAGCTCATGTTATTCCTCGCTTTCAGTAATGGCTTTTTCGGTAACGTCATTGCCCCAGACTGTATCGTAAATTAGCTCCACCAGATTCCGGCGTGACACAATTCCCAGCAAGACATTGTCCTGATTTACAACCGGAATATAGCTTAGATCATTTTGTAACAAACGGCCGACGATACTACTTAGGAGATCGTCTGCGCGGACTCGTTCAATTCTTTTCGAATAAATATCTGCCACCGTGGTTGCATGTCCATAATATTCGTCAAGCAAAGCAAGATTTACCACTCCTAGCAAATGATTTTGCTCATCGGTGACCAGCAAAGTATCAACGGAGCGTTCTCGCATCTCCTCAATTGCTTTTCGAGCTGGCTCAGTTGGCAAAATAGTGACCGGATTAACTTTCATTAACTCACCAACTGTCATATTTTGTTGTTGAGCAGCAAGCAAGCGTTCATGCCCAATCAAATTTGCGACAAAATCTGTTGCCGGATTTTTTAGAATTTCAGCCGGTGTCGCATATTGAATCAACTTTCCACCATCCATCACGCCAATATGGGTAGCCAACTTCAGTGCTTCATCCATATCGTGTGTCACAAGGACAATCGTCTTTTTTAATTCAGTTTGTAATTTTTTAACCAATTGCTGAATCCGTTCGCGCGTAATTGGATCCAGCGCTCCAAAGGGTTCGTCCATTAAAATCAAATCTTGTTCAGCTGCTAAAGCTCGTGCGACTCCAATTCTCTGTTGTTGGCCACCTGATAATTCAGATGGAAACCGTTCTAGCACTTCTGGCTCCAAGTCAACTAACTCAATTAATTCCAATGCTTTTGCGTCTTGTTTTTCTTTTGGCCACTTCAATAAATTAGGGACCAACATCATGTTTTGTTGAATCGTCATATGTGGCATCAAGCCAATACTTTGAACGACGTACCCAATCTTGCGCCGTAAACTAATTGCATCAATCTTCTTTATATTTTTTTCTTGAATCGTTAATTCACCCTTCGTCGGCGTATTCAAACGATTGATCATCCGGATTAAAGTCGTTTTGCCTGAACCAGATGTCCCGATTAAAACGATAAATTCACCAGCTTCAGCCTCAAATGAGACATCATCGACCCCATCAGCTCCATTTGGATAACGTTTTGAAATATGTGAAAACTTAAGATAGCTCATAAACCCTCCGTTTCTAAAAAATGACTGATTGGCTAAATTAATGCCCAATCAGCCATAAAGTGTTGTAACAAGTCTAACATTTATCACGATAAATTGCGAATTCACGTCATAATTTTTGCATAAATTATCATTAATCAAAAATATTTTTTGATGATTTTTTTAATATTTATATTTTATATATTATGGAAGATTTATGTTTGGCTTTGTAGCACACTTTGGAGCGGTAATTCCATTTCGTATTTATACTAAGAAGTTGCCCATATGTGGGATTCTAAAAAAAGAGTTCCAACAAGTTTTATCCTTGCTAGAACTCTAATATTTTAAATTAAATTACATTTCTTGTGGTGCCTTAACCCCGAGCAAACGCAAAGACTCTGTTAAGGTCTTTGAAACACCTGTGACTAATGCCAAACGCGCATTTAACTCAGCATCTTCAGTTAAGATCTTTGAGTTTGCGTAATACTTATTAAACGTGCGTGCCAAGTTCAAAGCATACTTTGCAATGACAGACGGCTCACGATCGCGCCAAGCTCGGCGGATAATGTCTTCAAAATCAGCCAACAACTTTTCGGTTTCCCAAACATTTTCATCTGAAATAGTTAGGTTTGTTAGGTCAATTTCTGGATTACCAGCCTTACGCAAAATTGAATGCGCACGTGCGTTGGCATATTGCACATATGGCCCAGTATCACCTTCGAAACGAACAACGTCTTCAAGCTTAAAGTCAAAGTTCAAAGTTCGTTCGTTCATCAAATCGTGGAAGACAACAGCTCCCGTTCCAACTTCATGGGCGACAACTTCTTTATTGGCCAAACTTGGATTCTTTGCATCAATTTGCTTTAATGCCAAGTCAACAGAATCTTGCAAGACGTCCTTCAACAAAATAATTCGACCTGAACGCGTTGAAAGCTTCTTCCCATCAACCGTAATCATCCCAAATGAGACGTGCTCAATGTCATCTGACCACGCATAGCCCATTTCTTTCAAAACAGCCTTTAACTGTTGGAAATGCTCACGTTGCTCACCGCCAACCACGTACAATGACTTCACAAAATTATAATTCTTCTTCCGGAAAACCGCAGCGGCAAGATCACGAGTCATGTACAAAGTTGCTCCATCAGAACGCTTAATCATTGCAACGTTTAAATTATAAGCTTCCAAGTCAACCACTTGGGCACCTTGTGATTCGACTAACTTGTTACGGTCTTCAAGTGTTTCGACGACACCTTCCATTTTATCGTTGTAGAAGGCTTCTCCGTTAAATGAATCAAATTCAATGTCGAGTGTGTCATACAAATCCATGAATTCCTTGAGCGATTCATCACGGAACCACTTCCAGAGTTCTTGTGCTTCTGTATCGCCGTCTTCCAACTTCTTAAACCAAGCACGCCCCTCATCGTCCATTTCTGGGTGGTCTTTGGCTTCAGCGTGGAACCGAACATAATATTTCACAAGCGTATTGATTGGATCTTTTTTAACTTCTTCTTCTGAACCCCAACGCTTATACGCCACAATTAGCTTCCCAAATTGAGTACCCCAATCACCAAGATGATTGATCTTGATTGGTTGGTAACCGTTGGCTCGTGAAATTTCAGCTAAAGAATTTCCAATGACAGTTGAGCGCAAATGACCCATTGACATTGGCTTAGCAATATTTGGTGATGACATATCAATTGTGATATGTCCCGCTTCACCATCCGTATTATGCCCATAATTTTCATTGTCTAAGACGGTTGCTAAGACGGTTGAACCAAAATTAGCTTGATCCAAAAAGAAATTAACATAAGGTCCAGCAGCAACGACATCTTTAAATCCGGCGTGATTGATTTGATCCACAAGTTCTGCGGCAATCGCATTTGGTGCCTTTCGTAATTCCTTGGCAAGCATGAAGGTTGGGAACGCAAAGTCACCCATTGATGAGTCTTTTGGAACCTCAATCTTTGACGTGATAGTCGCTAAATCCATCTCGGGTAAAGCTTCGTTGATGGCTGTCGCAATTTGCGCTTTGTTATCCATTATTCTTCCTCCTCAGGCTCGTCTTCTTTCACTTCAGCTACAATTTCTGCTGGAAGTTCTTCTTCATCTTCTTTTTCATCTTCAGGTAGTTCACGAGGTGCTGGATTGTCAGTCTTAACTAGAATCTTAGTTTCTGACATCCGTGTAATCGCGCGCCGGTTATATTCAACCACCGTAGCGTCATCTTCAGGATCATTTTCAGTGATCATGACAAGTAGCGCGTGTTCGTAAATTTTTTCAACAATTCCTTTAAAGTCATGTTCGAAATTAGCAAAAGCAGGTGCTTCAACGTAATCTCCCAAGTCAAATTCGGATGTATTTACTGCAGGTTCTTTCTTTGCCATCATGCAATCCCCTTAATTTTCATTTATTAGTCAATCATCCTTGCAAAAAGCTAGTTTTATACGCTATTCTCAGTTTGCAAGTCAACTTGCCAATTATAGCAGAAAAAGCCCTATTTTTCCAGTGTTTTCACAATTCTGTTTGCAATCGCCCAATCATTTTCATATGGCGTATCGACACCGTTAATTTTTTGATATTCGTCCAAGCCTTTTGCAGCCAAAACAACGACATCACTTGGCCCAGCACTTGTGATTGCTTGTTCGATGGCCTGCGTTCGATCCATTTCACGTTTTACAACAACGGCTGGATTAACGATACTTGCTTGAATTTCATCTGCAATCGCATTGGGGTCTTCGTATTGCGGATCATCAGAAGTCAGGTAAACAATGTCGCTTCCCTCGCTCACAGCCTTCCCAATTCCTGGACGTCGTGAAACGCCTTTGTTTCCAGGAGCACCAACGACAATTGTCAACTGTTCAACACTTTCATTTTTACGAACAAACTGCAACAGTGCAGCAATGGACACATAATTGTGAGCATAATCCACGTAAATCGTTCCATGTTTTTGCGAGGTCAGCATTTGCATTCGACCTGGAATCTTAACTGTCGCCAAGCCTTCCTTAATTGCTTCACGATCAGCTCCAACTAAGCGCGTCGCAATTGCTACCGCCGTCGCATTACTTTCGTTAAAATCGCCCGGAATATCTAAATGATACTCATCTGCAATCGCCAGTCGCTTCGCTTGTGGATCCGCTTCGAGCAGGTTAAAGGTTGAGCCATGTAAGTCAGATGCTGTGGTTTCAAACGCAATATCAGCTCGCAACTCTTCTTCTGCATCACTTTGCCCATACAGCCAAATCCCATCACGTGGCATTACGAGTTCAGCTCGTTCAATCAACTCAGGAAAATGGTCTCTCTCCACATTTAAAATAATTTGCTCAGAATGATCAATCAACATCATCTTATTTGCTAAATAATCTGCAAAAGTTGGGTGCTCGTTTTCACCAACATGATCTGGTGAGATATTTAAGAAAATTCCGACATTGTAACGCAGACCATAAACCCGTTCCATTTTATAAGCTTGTGAAGAAACCTCCATCACCATGTGGGTCATTCCGTTATCAACTGCCTCACGCATATAACGGAACAGGTCTAGTGATTCAGGAGTGGTCAAATGCGCCCGGTAATGGTTCTCTGGCTGTGGACCCGTGATAATGCTTAAGGTTGATGAGAGAGCCACCTTGTCGCCTGTAGACGCACGTAAAATTTCGTAAGCCATATATGCTGCAGAAGTCTTGCCCTTGGTCCCAGTGATTCCAATCAAAGCTAGTTCATTTTGTGGATCGTCATAAAACGCCATACTCAAAATACTCATCGCTGCCGGAACATCTTCTACCGTCCAAGTTGGCACCGGAGAATTCGGCTGAAAATCTTTTGGCGCAACAATCGCAGTGACTCCGGCTGCAATAGCTGAATCTAAATAATCCGCCTTAAAATGGCCCTTGATAAAGAAAAGGGTGTGCGCTTTTGCATCGTTTGAATTGTAAGCTAAATGTTCAAATTTAAGTTCCTGCGTCGGAGCTGAAATTAGAAGTCCTTCGCTCGCCAATAAATTTGTAATTTGTTCAGCATTCAATGTCATTTTAATTTTATACCTCGTCCTCATTGAAAATTGCGCGGAGGGTGAAAAACGACCCCGTTACAACGATTAAAGCTTTCGAAGATTCACGATTTCTGCGCGCTAGCTGAATGGCTGCACTAGGATCATCAGCAATTTCAACATCCACATTTGCGTTCATCACAACATAAGCTGCCAACTCGTCTGCCGTCATTGCCCCTTCTTCATCAGGTGTAACAGCGATGATAGTTGCTGCAATTCGAGCAATTTCGTCAATGATATCGTGAGCATTTTTATCGTTCATCAAACCTAAAACAAAAGTCGGTTTAAACGGTAAGTGCCAGGCCTTAATCGAATTGGCCAGCGCACTAATGCCGACCGGGTTATGCGCTCCATCATACAAGATATTTCGATCAGCATTATATTCCATCCGGCCAGGAATTGAAACATGGGCCAATGCGGAAGCGGTCCGGTCTTTAGCGAGCCGGAAGCCCTTAGAACGTAGCAATTCAATGATTTGGACCACTGTATTTAAATTGTTGGCCTGATAATTACCAGTCAAAGAAAGGTAGATGTCCGTCAAGTCATTAATATTGAGGTGGAGTCCTTGTGGCGCACTCGAAAGAACTGTGATGTTCGGCGTTGGCAAAGTATTCCAATTCGCCTCAACATTTGCAGCCTTATCTTTTAAAATGCGTAAAACTTCCAAGTCTTGCCCTGGATAGCTAACAACTAGCGCCCCAGGCTTAATAATCTCTGCCATGTCTGTGGCAACTTGTTCGAGCGTCTTACCAGAGATTCCGATGTTGTCCAATGAAATTTTAGTAAAGACAACCATAAACGGATTTAGAATCGCATTGGTCGCGTCAATATGGCCACCATTACTGGCTTCGAGTACCACAAAACTTAATTCGCGTTTGCTGAAATAAACTAGCCCAATTAACACCCACCACTCAAACTTGCCAAGCGTAGTAAAATCGCCTCCGTGCTGCTTGATTTGGTCACCAATTTCGCGGACAATTTGCACAACTGAAGCTTCGTCAATCACTTCTCCATCCACTGAAATTACATCACGATCATCGTTGACGGCCGGCGCAGAAAAATGGCCAACATGATAATCATTTTCGTTGAGCACTTTTGCCAACATTGCTCCGGTAGAACCTTTTCCATTCGTCCCGGCAATGTGAATCATGCGCACTTTCTTATCCGGATTTCCTAACCAACTCAAAATCTCACGAATCATGCCAACTCGCGCTAGTGATGGAACAGTTGGTGCCATCGCATTAATTTTCGTAATAATCTTATGGTACTCTTCTTGATCGGCCATTCTACTTATCCTTAATTTATAATTCAAATGATTTTTAAGTCCTACTATCTAACGTTAATTTTAACATAATTCACGGGGCCGCTCTGCATCTTTATCGAAACTGGTATGTAAAAACTCTCACAACCAGATTCAGGATCTAATGGTAAGAGTTATTTTTTGCTTTATATACACTGTCGTACTAGTTGTTCTGCGATATCTTGGTCATTTTTAACTTGCGTGGTGGCTTTTCGATAAAGATAGTAAGTGGCGACACGGTCCCATTCGACTTTACATTTTTACAAAATGAGTCGAATTGGTGCCGCTACCTCGCTGGTTCACCTACTATCATCATCTCAAACCACCACGCCTTAAATTAAATGACCTAGATGTGCAATAAAATATTATTCTTTGGTTGAGCAGCGTAGCGATTCTGTCGTCGGATGATAGTGCCTGCCGAATCTGGATGAACCATAACACTAACACCATGACCCAACAGTTAGTGAGATTGGCGAATTATTTCGCCTTTCATTCAGATTCGTGTAGGCCCGTCCGAACGTAAAGAATCTTTAGCGAAGCTGGTCAAGCAAAGGACAATAGTACATAACTAACAAAACGCGTTATTTACAAATTTCGTAGAGCCTCAATCCGCTTTTCCATTGGCGGATGCGTGGCAAACAATTCTTTTGCTCCATGCGACTTTAGTGGATTGCTAATATACAAACCTGCACTAGAAGGCGCCACGTTTTCAGACGACATTGGTTCACTGTTCGATATTTTCTGTAAAGCACTAATCAACCCCTCAGGATTTCGTGTCAATTCAACTGCTCCAGCATCCGCTAGATATTCACGATTACGTGAAATAGCCAACTGGACAACCGTCGCAACCATCGGAGCAATAATTAAGACTAGCAACGAAATGACAATTCCAATCACATTACCATTATCCTTGCTATTGTTATTACGCCGGCTTCCACCACCCCAGAACATGAAATTCGTCCCCAAGTTCGCCAACAAAGCAATCGCCGAGGTAATCGCCACGGCCAATGTTTGAATACGAATATCATAATTACGAACGTGGGTCATCTCATGCGCCATCACACCTTCTAATTCGCTACGATTCAAGCGACTTAGAATTCCCGTTGTCGCTGCCACCGCTGCATGTTTGGGATCATTTCCAGTTGCAAAGGCGTTTGGTGATGCATCATCAATAATGAAAACACGTGGCATCGGTACTTGCGCAACCATCGCCATATCTTCAACAATATGCCAAAGTTCAGGATTATCATCAGGTCCGCTCAGTTCGTGCGCATGATTCATATGCATCACGACTTCGGTTGACTGACTATAAATATAGCCGACGTAGACAATTCCCACCACTAAGGCAAGAATCAGCCCAACCTCAATCGAACTCCAGATGAAATAGCCTAACGCTGCCCCGACAATCGCCATGAAAATAAAGAAACCAATGAATAATCCAATCGTCTTGCGTTTATTTTTTGCAATTTGATCAAATAACATTTATTTTTGTACTCCTTATAGTCCGTGTTCATCAAAAGAAACGTCTGGAGTCGCTTTTTCTGCTTCAGGTGTCTCTAGGAATGTTGCAGGCTTGAAATTGCCAAAATTTGCAACAATCGAAGTTGGAAAAGTTTGCAACTTGGTATTGTAATTTGCCGTCGTTGAATTAAACAATTGCCGTGAATAAGCAATCTTGTTTTCAGTATTTGAAAGTTCTTCCATCAACTTGGCATACTGTTGGTTAGCCTTCAAATCTGGATAAGCTTCGGCCACCGCAAAGATTGACTTCAAACCGGCTGACAATTGATCAGAAATTTGCATCGTTGCATTTTGATTGCCAGCAGGAGCGTTAACCAATTGATTTCGCAGTCCAACAACCTTTTCAAGCGTTTCTTGTTCAAACTTTGCATAGCCTTTAACAGTTTCAATCAAGTTGGGAATCAAGTCATTTCGCCGCTTTAGCTGAACGTCAATTTGCGCCCAACTTTCCTGCGTGTGCATCCGCGCTTTTATCAGCCCGTTGTACAGACTAATATATAATAAAATTAGAACAACAATAATCGCGATAATAATCAGAAATGTCGTCATGTGTATTCTCCTTTGATATGAACAGCCAAAACGTGTTAATCCAAGTAAGTGTCAATCGTTGCCTTAATTGCAGCCAAGTTAGCATCTGCCTGATCAGCCGTGGCACCCTTCGTTCCAACATAGAACTTAATCTTAGGCTCGGTTCCTGAAGGCCGAACTGCTACCCATGAACCATCCGCAAGCCAGTATTTCAAAACTTCAGCAGTTGGCAATTCAATCTTTGTGATTTGCCCAGTTGCAACATCTACTTCAGTTGAATTGGCAAAGTCTTCTACCTTGACCACATTATTTCCACCAAATTCCTTTGGCGTATTTGCCCGGAACTTCGCAATCAGAGCAGCAATTTTATCTTGTCCATCGACTCCTGCAAACGTTAATGACTTAGTGTTTTCGACAAAGTATCCATATTTTTCAAAAAGTTCTTGTACTCCATCATAAACAGTCTTACCAAGTGACTTGTAATAAGCGGCCACCTCAGCCATCAAGACTGTTGCTTGAATTGAATCCTTATCACGAGCGAAAGGCTTCACAAGGTAACCATATGACTCCTCAAAGCCAAACAAGAATGTGTGTGCACCAGTATCTTCGTAATTTTGGATTTGTTCGGCAATGTATTTGAACCCAGTCAAAACATTGATCGTTTCGACACCGAAGTCCTTAGCAATATCTGCCGCAAATTCTGACGAAACAATTGACTTGACCAATACTCCGTTTGCAGGCAACGTTCCAGCAGCCTTTTTAGCAGTCAATAAGTAATTCATCAAAACTGCGCCAATTTGGTTACCAGTCAACAAAACGAATTCACCAGATGGCTGACGAACCGCAATTCCCATCCGATCAGCATCAGGGTCGACAGCAATCGCAACATCGGCCCCTTCTTTTTTCGCCAACTCAATTCCCATAGCCAAAGCTTTAGGATCTTCAGGATTTGGCAATGCGACCGTTGGAAAATCACCATTTGGTTCGGCTTGCTCAGGAACAATTAATACGTCCTCAAAACCAGCATTACGCAAAGCTTGCCCCGCAATTAACGCACCAGTTCCATGCAACGGTGAATAAACCAATTTCATGTTCTTTCCAACTGTATCAATCAAGTTTTGATCAACTGAAACAGTCTTCACTTCTGCCAGATAAGCATTGTCAATATCCGTGCCAACAATTTCGTACAATCCAGCAGCCTTTAATTCAGCAATTTCACCTACAGGAACTTCAAACATATCTGCTTGACGAATCGAATCAGTAATAATGTCAGATTCCTTGGGTGGCATTTGTCCCCCATCTTCGCCATAAATCTTATAACCGTTGTAGTCTTTTGGATTATGTGAAGCAGTAATCATGATTCCGGCATATGTGTGGAGGTGGCGTACTGCAAATGAAAGCTCTGGCGTTGGGCGCAGTGCTTCGAAAATATATGCTTTGATTCCGTGTGCACCAAGAACTCGTCCTGCTTCAGCTGCAAATTCTGGTGAATAATGACGTGAATCGTATGACACCACGACACCGCGTTGCTTAATTTGTGGATCATTTAGAGAATCCATCAAACGCGCAAGTCCTTCAGTTGCCTGGCGGACAGTGTAAATGTTCATCCGATTGATTCCGGCACCAAGAATTCCACGCATTCCTGCAGTTCCAAAACTAAGGGGCGTGTAAAAAGCATCTTCTTTGGCTCCATCATCGTTGGCCATTCGTTCCATATCTGCTTGTAAGTCAGTTGGCAAGTCATTTTTACTTGCCCATTTTTGATAATTTTCTTCCCAAGACATCATTAATATCTCCATTAATCTTTATAATTTACCTTTTTTAATTATATCATAGCGCCTTGTAATTAAAAAAAGAGCCAGAATTCATTCTAGCTCTACATTATTTATTCAACTGAAATGAAGAATGGATACAGTGGCTGTCCACCATCATGGATTTCAACTTCCAAATCTTCGTCAATCTCTGAAATTGCTTCACTTAATTTATCAGCAGCAGCTTGATTTGAATCTGCTCCAAAAATAATTGTAATAATTTCTGAATCGTCATCTAACATTTTTTTCATTAGCTCAATCGCAGCCTGATCAATGTTTGCATCTGGCTCTGCAACAACAATCTCACTATCGTAAATTCCAATCGCATCGCCGGCATGGATTTCAAGGCCATTTAACGTTGTATCGCGCACAGAAGTAGTCACTGAACCTGATTTAACATCATTAAGCGCCTCAGTCATCGTCTCTGCATTTGCTTCCAGATCTGCATCAGGATTAAAACCGACCAACAGCGCAGTCAATCCTTGTTGAATTGTCCGTGTTTTGACAATCTCAATCGGTACTTCTGAAATTTCTTTGGCCTGATCTGCAGCCATAAAGATATTTGAATCGTTTGGCAAGATCAAAGCATGCTTAGCGCCACTCTCTTTTACTGCGGAAACAATGTCTGCAGTTGATGGTGCTTGTGTTCCGTCAATGACAACGTTTGCTCCAGATGATGTAAATAACTCTGTCACTCCGGCTCCAGCTGCTACGGCGATCACTGCTAGTTCAATTGCTGGCTTTGGTTGCACTTTTTCTTCTTTGTGTGCAACCTTAGCTGCTTCTGCTGCCTCAGCTTGTTGGTTACGCATATTGTCAACCTTAGTCTTGCGTAATGAACCGTATTTCAAGCCCCACTCAAAAACCTTACCTGGATGTTCAGTGTGAACGTGAACCTTCACAACTTCATCATCATTGATCACCAATAATGAATCACCTAAGTCTGCCAAATAATTATAGAACGTTTCGTAATCAAATTCAGAATCATACGTTGTCCCACTGGCAATGTCGACCATCATCTCCGTGCAGTAGCCAAACTCGATGCTGGCTGGATTTAGATTTCCTTGAACACCAGTATTGTGTAATTCTTTGATCATTGCTTCCAACCCAGCGTTATCAACCGCTTCATGATTAATTTCTTCACCAGATAGGACCGCAAAGAAAGCCTCTAAGACGATTACAAGTCCTTGCCCTCCAGAATCAACCACGCCAACCTCTTTTAAGACTGGTAAAAGATCTGGTGTCGATGCTAAGGCTTTTTCAGAAGCTTCGTACGCGGCCTTTGCAACTTCAACAGCATTGTCAGACTTCTTAGCAGCTTGATTGGCCGCAGATGCAGCTTCTCGGATCACTGTTAAGATAGTTCCTTCAGTTGGCTTCATAACGGCCTTATATGCCGTCTCAGCGCCACCCATTAATCCATCAGCGAAACTACGAGCAGTTAATGTTTCTTGATCCTTAACTGCACTGGCAAAACCACGGAAAATTTGTGATAGAATCACCCCAGAATTACCACGCGCGCCCATCAACAAACCTTTTGACGTAGCTTGTGCCAATACACCTAAACGCGTATCAAGCTCATCGCGCTCGTATTCGGCCCCTGACGCCATAGAAAGGGTCATGTTTGTTCCAGTATCCCCATCAGGCACAGGAAAAACATTTAATTTATTTATTTTATCAGCGTTATCTTTTAACGCGTTCGCCGCAGCGTTAATCATTTTACCAAATTCAACATTGGTAATTTCTGTTACAACTTCCACAGTTTTAATCCTCCGAAATAGTCGGGTTTATATTTGATCACAGCAGCTTTTCGCATAAACTCACGGGTTCATCACGACAGCCTACTTTAATTAGCTATTCGCCCAAAATACGGACACCTTGCACAATGACATTGACTTCTTCAGCGACAATGCCCAACATGCTGTTCAGGTCATTTTTAACACGCGCCTGAACGCTCTTTGAAATTTCTGAAATCTTCATGCCATAGCCAACGATAATGTGGACATCGACGGTCACACCGTTATCTTGTTGCCGGACAACAACACCTTTAGCAAAGTTAGCTCCACTTAATGCTTGATTAATCCCATCACGCAATGGATTTTGGCTGGCCATTCCGACCACACCATAGTTATCTGTTGCGGCACCACCAACAATCTTGGCGATGACGTCATTCTCGATTTGAACAAGTCCTTGCTCTGTTTGAATTTTGACTGCCATATTTAACGACCCCCTAAAAAGTTCATATTACTTATTTTACCATAGAACACTAGAGTATGAGTTTACAGCTGCTTACACTAGTTATTTAAGTTTTCAGGCTCCATCAAAAGAAAAAGCTACCACAAACTGGGTAGCTATGATCTTATTTGAGTATTAAACACGTTCGATTGAACCGTTCTTCAACCCAGCCTTCAAAGTACGGGCTGACAAGTAAACTCTCTTAGGTGCTTCTCCGTTAATTTTAACGAGAACCTTTTGCAAGTTTGGCTTCCAGCTACGACGGCTTGAGTTAAGGGCGTGTGAACGCTTGTTTCCAAAGCGCGTACGCTTTCCATTGACTGCATCTACTGCCATGTGGTGTGACCCTCCCATCTTAAGCTCTTTAATTCAGTGCTTTTATTTACTTGAATAATATTAACAAACGTAGCGACAATATGCAAGTACTTTGTGTAAAGTATTTTTACTTTACAGCAAAATTAAATGCAATTGGCGATCTAATTAAGCGTCTTTTGACTGAATTACTGCAACCATTCCAGTTTCAAATGAAAAATGGTTCACATCGCCATTAAACTCATTTGAAGACCAAGACATCGGATTACCACTCCATTGCAGAGGATATTTTTCGTCTTGTAAATTTAGATTTGTCGTGGGTTCTAGGACCATAAACCCGAGATATTGCATCCCAGGAACTCGTTGAATCTGATGCTGACCCGGCAAATAAAAATCAATGACATTCGCCTTATCAATAATCCGAACCTTCATGGCAATTTCTCTTAGTGGAGACTGTGTAAAGATAAAGAGATTTGACAGGAGATGATCAATTCGGCCACCGGTTGCGCCATATATTTCAATCAAATCTGGCTGATAGCGGTCTTCAATTTCATGCAAAATATATTGTGTATCTGTTTCGTCCTGATCAGTTTTAGTAATTACGACTGGCAATTGCGCTAAGACTTGCTCTTTTTCAGACGGCTGAATTGAATCAAAATCGCCCACAGTAAAAATCGGAGTAATGCCTAATTGTAGCAAACGTAATGCACCACGATCAGCGGCAGCCCATGGACCAGCCAGCTCACCATTATTCAGCTCATCTGGCCACTCACTGCGCGGCCCACCAACTAAAAGGCGAATCCGAGCTAATTTTTCAGTCTGAGAACTCATCAATTGCTCCTCTCCACACTTAAAGATGCCTCTATGCCAGCTAAATTATTTTGTGACTTCCTTTAAACGTGCCACCTTAGCTGCTGGATTAACCTTGTCATAAACATATGAGCCAGCGACAGCAACTGTTGCCCCAGCCTTGTAAGCCAAAGCAGTTGTTTCGTCATTAGCCCCACCATCGATTTCAATATCGTAAGTGTAACCTTTTTCAGCCTTGATTTTTGCTAGTTGTTCGATCTTTTCCAAAGTCTCAGGCAAGAACTTTTGTCCGCCAAAACCTGGATTAACCGTCATCACAAGGACTTGGCCAACCATATGCAAAACTGGTTCAATCACAGAAACGGGTGTCGCTGGGTTGATGACCACTTCAGCCTTAATTCCATGGTTATTGATTTGTTGCAAAGCCCGGTGTAAATGCTGTGTAGCTTCATAGTGGACACCGATAATATCTGAACCAGCTTCTGCAAATGCGTCAATGTAGCGCTCTGGTTGTTCGACCATCAAATGCACGTCCAAAACCATCTTGGTCGTTTGTTTCAACGCCTTGACCCAACCGGGACCATATGAGATTGATGGGACAAACATTCCGTCCATCACATCAATATGTAGGTACTCGGCACCTGCATCTTCAACCAACGCAACATCACGTTCCAAATTCAGATAATCGGCAGCCAAAATTGATGGCGCAACTTTAATAGACATAACAATTTCCCCATTTCCTAATAAATAAAACACCCACAAGAGAATCCCACGGGTGTTCTCACAACATGAAACGTTAATGTTTCTTATCGTGTTTATTATATACCGGACGACGCCCCTCAATCAAATCATAAAACAATTTATAATTAAGATAACGTGATTCCATAATTTCTCCAGCTTCCACTGCCTCTTTAACAGCGCAGTTTGGTTCGTTCAAATGAACACAACCTCGGAAGCGACAATTTTTTGAAAATTCATTGATTTCGCGAAAATAAAACGTGAGATCACGAGCTTCCATTTTAAAGACTTCAAACGTCGAAAATCCTGGTGTATCAGCAACCCATCCCGCGCCAACTTCGACTAAACTAACTTGACGAGTGGTGTGCTTTCCTCGGCTCAATGCTTGTGAAACTTCGCCCGTTTTCAAATCCAAATCTGGCACCAAATGATTGAGCAATGTTGATTTACCAGCTCCAGTCTGCCCCATCACAACGCTTAACTTGTCATCAAGGGCCGTTTGCAAGCTCTGCAAACTTGCTTCATCAAAGGCTTGCTCCGGGAAAATAACTTCATAGCCAGCCTGGCGATAACCCGCCGCAACATTCTTTAAATGCGCTAGCTCGTCTGCATCCAACAGATCCGTCTTGGTGAAATAAATCACTGGCTCGATTCCATCTTCTTCAAGTGTCACTAACTGGCGATCCAACAAATTATCTGAAAAATCTGGCATGCGTACAGCCGTCACTAAAATTGCTTGGTCAATATTGGCAATCGGTGGCCGAACCAAGCTATTTCTGCGTTCATCAATGTCTAGAATATAACCTTCATGATCTGTTTCAGCTGAAAAATCAACGAAATCACCAACCAACGGAGTCATTCCACGTTTGCGGAAATTACCGCGGGCTCGAGTTCGCATCATCTTGCCTTCATCCGTTAAAACATCATAGAATCCAGCTAACGACAAATGAATTTGTCCATGATAATTGGTCATCAATGCTCCTTAATTTTAGCTACTACTACTTGCAGAAGAACTTGAAGCTGTTCCTGCTGAAACGGTGACTGTCAGCGTGTTACCCTTTTGCATCTTGTCACCAGCGACGACATCTTGACTCGTAATCTTACCCTTGGCTGCTGACGAAGTAACATCTGTCTTTGGTTGAACATTCACGCCGTTTGTCTTAGCCCAGTCTTGAACGTCTTGGAGCACTTTGCCACTAAAATCAGGAACGGTTACTGAGTCTGAACCTGTTGAAATTGTGATCGTCAACACATCCTTGTCTGTAATCTTGGTTCCAGCCTTGATAGATTGACTCACAACTTGGTTTTCAGCCACTGAGTCTGAAGAAACCTGGTTAAATGCGACAGTTACGCCATTTGTCTTAGCCCAAGCTTCAACGTCACTTTGCGCCTTACCACTGAAATCAGGCACTGTTGCAGTCTTTTGACCCTGTGAAACTGTAAATGTCACAGTTGTTTGACTTGGTGCAACATTGTCTTCGGCATCAACGTTTTGTGAAATGATGTAACCTTCTGGAACATCGTCGCTATATTCTTTGTTTTCTTTAACGGTATAGCCCTTTGCTTTAAGCTTTGAGGCAACACTTGTATACTTTTCACCGGCATAATCACCAAACCGGACTAATTTGATGCCTGTCGAAACATAAAGATTAATCGTTGCTCCCTTGTTAACCTTGCTTCCAGATTTTGGACTCGTCTTAACCACGTAACCCTTTTTGACAGTATCACTCGACAGATGATAAATCGTACCAACCTTCAACCCATCTTGTTTCAAAGTTTGCTTAGCCGCGCTTTCAGAACTATTTCTTAGATTTGAAATCGTCACCTTGTCTGGTGTAAATGCGCCAATTGCAAGTAACAATCCAACTAGTACAACAATTCCTGCCAAAATCCACCACAAGAATCGCAGCTTTGATTTTGGCTTTCCGTTCTTCTTTAACTTAATGCGCTTCCCATTTTTATCGTACTTAATCGCATTACCATTTTCGTCACGTTCAACTTTTTTAGTCGGCGGAGTTACTTTTCTTGCATCGTCCTTACCAATCATACGCGTATCCGGCCCAACAACAGCAATCGGTACAATCTTGGTTGCTCCACCAGGAACTTCTGCTTGATTGCCCGTGCTAAAACGTGATTCGTTCAAACGTTCGGGAGACATTACAGTTGAAAGATCTTGATGCATCTCATCGACTGAAGCATAACGATTTAACGCCTTCTTTTGTGTTGCCTTCAAAATCACATTTTCCAATGCTTGTGGAATCCGTGGATCAGCATCGCGCACAAATGGCATCGGATCAGAAGTGTGCATCAACGCAACACTAACCGCTTCCGGTGCGTCAAATGGCACATTGCCGACCAACATTTCATAGAGCATGATTCCAAGCGCGTAAATATCACTACGCGTCGTAGCCATTCCACCCTGCACTTGCTCAGGTGACATGTAATGAATTGAACCAATCGCCATATCAGACTGTGTTAGCCCGAGACTCGATTGCGCAGTTGCAATTCCAAAATCAGTGATCTTAGCATGGCCGTTTTTATCAATCAAAACATTTTGCGGCTTCAAATCACGATGCACGATATTGTGACTGTGTGCCATTGCCACACCAGCAAGAATATCATCCATGATTTCTAGAGTACGCGTAATCGTCAATGGATGATGCTGAGAAATATAACTCTTTAAGTCCTCACCATCCACATATTCGGTCACTAAATACTGGAGTTGTTGCGTTTCACCAAAATCATAAACTTGAATGATGTTTGGGTGCACTAACTCTGTAGAAGCTGCAATTTCATTTTCAAAACGTTGACGAATGTTGTCGTCGTCGCGCATATCAAGCCGCAATAATTTAACCGAAACATCTCGATCTAAAATTCGATCGTGGGCGCGGTAAACATTTGCCATCCCACCTTCGCCAAGAGGCTCAATAATCTGGTATCTTCCAGCTATTAATTCATTTGGTTGCATTATTTATTACCATTCCCCTCTTGGATGCCCAGTAAAACAGTCAAATTATCAGGTGTTCCATGATCATTTGCAATAGCAATTAATTTAGCAACTGCTGTTGAAATATTATCTGATTCCTGAATGATCTTCACAATTGCTTGATCCGAAATTGCCTTACCAATGCCATCCGTTGTTAACAACAAGAGGTCTCCTTCTTCAATCTTCATATCTACTACATCTGGCTTGGCTTCACGGCTTGCCCCTAATTGACGGGTAATCATGTGCCGGCCTGGATGATGTTGTGCTTCTTCACTCGTAATTGCACCTCGGCGCAATAATTCGCTTGCTAAATTGTGGTCTTGCGTTAGCTGCAAAATACTATCACGGCGCAACAGATACGCACGTGAATCGCCTAGATTAGCAATTACCAATGAATCTGGTAAAATCACAGCAACTACCAGTGTCGTCGCCATTCCACGAAGCGTCCGATAACGATTGGCGGTCTTTAGAATGGTCTTATTTTCTTGTTCAGTTTGTTCAAATAACCACGTTTTAACGTCTTCTACCGTCACAATATGGGTATTGATCCAATCGTTACCAATATGCGAAACAGCCATGGTTGCAGCGACATCGCCTGCATTTTGTCCACCAACACCATCAGCCACAATCGCTAGTTGAAGTCCTTCTTGATTTACAAACACATCAACATAGTCCTGGTTTTCAGCTCGCATAGTTCCGCGATCAGTCGCAAAAGCAAGTTTCATAACTATTCCTCTCAACTTAAATCATATATCTTAATATTACTGGTTTTTTTGCAAAGTAGCAATAAAGAAACCATCTGAATCATAATCATCTGGGAAAAGATGGAGCATTCCTTGTTCATCGCGTCCCTTTAATTCAAAGGCAGTTTGCGTTGGAATCAGGCTAAAATTCTGATGGTTGGCCAAAAATTCACTAATCACATCTTCGTTTTCAGCCTTTAAAATCGTACAAGTTCCATAGACTAACCTGCCACCATTTTTCAACTTGTCAGCAACAGAATCCAAAATTGCGACCTGAATTTTATGCAAATTAGCGCTATCTTCAGCAGTTTTTTCGTAACGAATCTCAGGTTTACGACGAAGCAATCCAAATCCTGAACATGGTGCATCAACTAAAATGGCGTCAAACGTCGCATCCGCAAATTTTTCATCAACTTTTCGTGCGTCCAAATTTTGGGCAACCACTCGATCAGCAACATGTAATCTAGTTGCGTTTTGGTTGATCAATTCTACCTTATGATCATGAATATCAAGTGCTTCTACGCGCCCACCCTTTGCTGCATCCAAATACGTTGCAATCTGAGTAGTCTTGCCACCAGGAGCAGCGGCAGCGTCCAATACAACTGAGCTAGCTGTGAGGTTCAAGTTTGGCGCCATCAACATTGCTGATTCGTCTTGTAGTGTCACCAGCCCTTCAGCAAATGCTTTAGAAGACGCAACGTGTCCATGACCTAAGAGTAATGCATCAGGAGTAACTTGTGATGCTGTAACTTCAAATCCTTCTGCCTCAAGCAGTTCTGTCACAGCTTCAGGTGTAGTCACAGCCAAATTTACGCGAGCGGATTGGGCTGGCGCTTGATTAATCTTCTCTGTAATTGAGATTGTCTTTTCAGTTCCAAGCTCAGTCTTGAGTTGTTCAACCAGCCAAATTGGTAATGATGCACTAATCGAAAGGCGTTGCGTCAAGTCTTCAATTTCATTAAAGTCACGTAATCCCTTGCGATCAATTGTATGCAAGACACCAGTCACAAATTTACGAACTCCATCGTGTCCACGCCGCTTAGCAATTTGAATCGCCTCGTCAAAAATAGCGTGGTTAGGCACCTTATCAAGGTATTCCATCTGAAAAATCGACACTAGCAACAATTCCTTGACCCATGGATCGAGCTTGCCGTGAACGAATGGTTCCAGCCAATATTCGAGCGTCAAACGGTGCTGAATCACGCCATAAACCATCGTGGTCAGCAAATGAACATCACGCTCTTCAAGCTTTGACCCCTTAATAATCTGATCAAGTTGCAAATTAGAATAAGCTCCATTTCGAACCTTTTCTAGAGTACGAATGGCTAATGCACGCGTGTTTTTTTGCTCCCACTCGGCAATTTTTGCGTTAGTTCCCTTGCTCATTGGTGATAACCTGATCCCCTTCTGTGAAATGGGCGTGCCCATTCAAGTATGCTGTAATATCCATCTTTGGCTTTCCAGCTGGTTGTAACTCATCAATCGCAACGACATGCCCATCACCGGCCGCAATCCACAAATCATGTTTGGCCTTCTTGACAACCGTTCCAGCTGCTAAATCAGTCGTAATATCTTCGACCAAATGGGCCTGCTGAATCTTAGTCCGAATTCCTTTGATCTGCGTGTGAGCAATTGGAAATGGATAAAGTCCGCGAATATGGTTGAAAACTGCTCGGGCTGGTTGTGCAAAATCCAATTCCTCTTCTTCTGGCTTGATTGTTGGTGAAAATGTGACTCCAGCTGGATCCTGTGGGGTTGCCACATTTGTCCCGTCAATTAAGCTTGGCAACGTTTCAAGTAACAAATCACGTCCCAACACTGATAACTTTTCAAACAGCGTTCCAGTATTATCAGAATCTAAAATCGTCAAAGTTGCTTTAGATAGCACATCTCCGGCATCCATTTCCTTGACCATATACATAATTGAGACACCGGTTTGCGCATCACCATTCATCACAGCATAATGAATTGGCGCTCCCCCACGATACTTAGGCAACAATGAAGCATGCACATTGATCGCCCCAACTTTGGCCGCGTTTAACAATTTCGTTGGCAAAAATTGGCCATACGCAGCTGTAATCATCAAATCTGGTTGCATCTCGATAATCTCTACTAATTCTTGTGAACCAACTAATTTTTCTGGTTGTAAGACAGGAATATTGGCTGCCACTGCGGTTTCTTTCACTGGAGTAGGAGTCAAGACACGCTTACGACCAACTGGACGATCCGGCTGTGTCAATACAGCTATCACGTCATATTCAGGGCTGTCAATCAACGCCTGCAAAATTCCCACTGAAAATTGCGGGGTCCCCATAAATACAATCTTTGTCTTCATCAATTCATTCTCCTTACATCAAATTAACTGGATCTCGGTCAATACTCAAAATTGTGCCATTCTTAGCAAGTCGTTGAGCTCCATTCGCCAATTCAGTCAGCGCAATTTCTAGTCCTGGATCATTTTTAAATTTAATCAAAATCTGATAATAATATTTATTTTTCAAACGGCGAACATTACCTGGCGCAGGTCCAAAGATAATTGAATCAGATGCCAACATCTTACGCAGCCACTTTGCCGTCTGATAAGCTACCTTGGCTGCCTCTTCTTCTGTTTCGTGTGCAAATTTCAGCTGCACCGCAAAATAGTATGGTGAATATTTCCAAGCATGCCGGAGTTGCATTTCTTTGGCATAAAACGCCTCATAATCCTGCTCTTTAGCCAGATTAATTGCATAATGTTCCGGATTAAACGTCTGAATAATCACCTCGCCAAGCTTTTGAGCTCTACCAGCACGCCCAGCCACCTGCGTAATCAACTGGAAAGTCCGCTCGCTTGCTCGATAATCAGGTAAATTCAGCGTCGTATCAGCATTTAGAATCCCGACCAGCGTTACCTCTGGAAAATCTAAACCTTTAGCAATCATCTGCGTACCAATCAAAATGTCAGCTTCTTGCTTGCCAAATTTGGTCAACAGGCGATCAGCAGCACCCTTCTTACGTGTCGTATCAACATCCATTCGCAAAATCCGAGCTTCCGGCAGACGTTGTTGCAGCTGCTCCTCAACCTTTTGCGTCCCTGTTCCATATGGGCGAATACGCGTCGACCCACAATTAGAGCATTCGCGTGGAATTGGTTGCGTTGCGCCACACACATGGCATTCTAAGCGATTGGTATCTTGATGCACCGTCAACGCCAGATCGCAATTGGGACACATTGGTACAAATCCACAGTCACGACACATCAAAAAGTTTGCATATCCGCGCCGGTTCAACATCAAAACAGATTGCTCACTCTTTGCAAGGCGATCATTAATTTGCTCGATCAATGCATCAGAAAAGATCTCGTCTTCGCCATTTTTAATTGCCTTTCGCATATCAATAATTTCAGCATGCGGAAGCGGATTATTCAGCGCTCGTTGCGACAATGTCAGAAGCTTATAAACGCCCCTTTGAGCACGTGCACGGCTTTCCAGCGAAGGAGTTGCCGAACCCAATACAACCACGGCCTGATGATAATCTGCTCGCCAAAGCGCTACATCACGCGCATGATATCGTGGATTTTCATCTTGCTTGTACGTTGTTTCGTGTTCTTCGTCAATGATAATCAGTCCAAGATTTTCAAGCGGCGCAAAAATTGCTGAACGAGCGCCCACAACAACGTGAGCTTCGTGCCGCATGACCCGGCGCCATTCGTCATAACGCTCGCCATCAGAAAGGCCTGAGTGCATCACTGCCACGTCATTGCCAAACCGGCTCTGAACTCGACGAACCATCTGCGGAGTCAAAGTAATTTCGGGCACGAGCATGAGCGCTGTTTTACCCTGTTCTAATGTCTGGGCAATGCTTTGCAAATACACTTCTGTTTTTCCAGAACCGGTAATTCCTTCGAGCAAAAATGTCTTGGCTCTGTCAGCTTTGATTGGCTCAACGATTGCATCATAAGCAGTTTGTTGCTCGGCATTCAGCTGCAATGCTTGCGTAGGCTCAACCGCCGTACTAAGCTTAGGCAGGCGATATTCTTCAACTGTATCAATAACCACCCAGCCTTTTTCAGCTGACTGTTTGAAATCTGCCGAACTCAGTGCAACCGTTTCTAAAGCTGTCTTGATCGGCGTGAATTCTTTTTTAGCATCCATTAAATACGTCAGCAATTTTGCTTGCTTTTTGGCTGTCGAACGCAATGTTTTACGTTGTTCATCGTACTCTGCGGAGGTTAACAAAGGCTTAAAAACGCGAATCATTTTGGCCTTAGCTTGATTTTGGACATGATAATTAAAACGCAAAGTTCCTACTTCTTGGTAACGTTTTAAAATCGGAAATAGGCTTTCATCAATTTCGTTACTGTCAAATGGGATTTCATCACGATCTGCAAAAATATGTCGGACATCTACATTATCAATCGCATCGGGCTTAACAACCTGAATCGTCTTTGAATACTTGGCCTTCAAAACATTTGGGAGCATCGTTTGATACATACTAATCTGGAAGGCAAAGTTCTTTTGCGCCAAAAAAGCTCCCAACTCTAGCATTTCGTCATTTAGAACTGGTTCGAGCTCGATCACATTGGTAATATCTTTAATTTTTTCATTGACGTCAGCTTCATTTGCTTCACTCACATCAGTCACGAAGCCCTGGATTTGACGATTTCCATTTCCGAATGGGACCTCAACACGCATTCCAGGAAGAATCAACTGCTCAAACTTGGTTGGAACTTTGTACGTCCACGGCTTGTTGGTTTGCATGGTTGGAACATCGACGATAATTTTTGCGATTTGCATGCAGTGCTCCCCTCGTTTTATTTTATCCTTTTGACTTAAATCTTAACTTGAATTTTAACTTGAATTTCAACTTTCTCAATTATACCAGATATGGCAAGTAAACTGAGTGACTGAAACTGATAAAAGGGGGTTGTGGAGGGGGATAAAATTTGGTACCATGAATGTACTATTGTTTGGGGGATAAGGGGGATAATTATGACCGAATTGTACGTTACAAAGCAAGAGTTTGAAAGCTTCAAAAATCAAGATTTTCGCGATTTGCGCCTTGATGTGAATCATCTAAAAGAATCTGTTAGCAATATAAGAATCGAGATGAGTGACATCAGAGTTGAAATGAGCGACATGGATAAAAATCTCAACCACCGCATTGATGTTCTAGATAAGAATATGAACCAACGTGTGAGTGAATTAGAATTGAAAACAACTGAATCATTTAAGGACTTAAGTATTCAAATTGCTCAGATTTCTACGCAGATGAAGTTCTGGGGATTGGTTATCACCCCTATCATTGTTCTGCTTGGCCAATTTATAATTACAAAATTTGTTAGATAAAGTTTTATTGTCCCTCATAATCAAGATTGCAAGGAGGTTTAAATGACCGAATTATATGTTACAAAGCAAGAATTTGAAAGTTTTAAAAATCAAGATTTTCGCGACCTGCGCCTTGATGTTAATCATCTAAAGGAGTCAGTTAGTGATATACGCGTCGAAATGAGCGACATGGATAAGAATCTTAATCATCGCATCGATGTTTTAGATAAAAACATGAACCAACGCGTGATTGAACTAGAGTTGAAAACAACTGAATCATTTAAAGACTTAAGTATCCAAATTGCCCAGATCTCTACGCAGATGAAATTCTGGGGATTGGTTATCACGCCAATCATTGTCTTACTTGGCCAATTCATAATTACAAAATTTGTTAGATAAAGGTTTATTGTCCCTCACTCTCAAAAATCCAAGGAGGTTTAAATGACCGAATTATACGTTACAAAGCAAGAGTTTGAAAGTTTCAAGAATCAAGATTTTCGCGATCTGCGCCTGGATGTTAATCACTTGAAAGAATCCGTTGGCGATATTAGAGTTGAGATGGCAGTAATGGACAAAAATATTAACCAACGCGTAAGTGACCTAGAATTGAAAACAACTGAATCATTTAATGATTTAAGTATCCAAATTGCCCAAATTTCGGCACAAATGAAGTTCTGGGGATTGGTCATCACGCCAATCATCGTCCTGCTTGGCCAATTCATAATTACAAAGTTTGTTAGATAAGTAAAAGAGCAACGATTTTCTACTGAATTGTAGAATTCGTTGCTCTTTTATTTGATCTTAGCTTTTATTCATCACCTTTTCCATCAGACTTTCATAACTATCCACAACATCATAGATTATTTGATCTTCAGAAATAGCTTCGAAATGCTTGCGAGCACTCTCGATCCGCGCATTTTCAACTCCCTTAAGTGTCAATTGAATGTTTTGATCAACACCCTTTGTTTCTGCCACGAAATACACATGCTTTGCTTTCGACTCATTCAAAACAACCGCCCAATCAGGATTATAATGACCAACCGGCGTGTTAATATAGAATCCACCCGGCAGTTTCACATACATCGCAACATCATTTTGGAGATCTAACTCACCAGCAAATCTTTTCTCAGTTTCAGAATCATAGCGAACCTTATCATATAAATGCTTTTTTGCATCAACAACATTCTTGCCCATAATCCCTTCAATCGTGTTGTTCGCAAATATCGCATCTTCGTCCCAAACTTCTTCTAGCTTATTATAAATGATGTGTGACACGATGTTTTGCGATTTCACAGCATTGATAATGCTACCAACATTGGCGATAAAGCTCTCTGGGTTAGCCTTGTACTTTGCAAACTGATCAGGATCAATACCACTTAAAATCCGTGCAACAGTCTTACGCAAGAGTCCAACGATTTCAGCCACCTCACCAATCAAATCATATTTCACTTGATTACTTGGTGAAGTAATATATTCAGTTCGTTGTTCATCAGTTTTAAAGTCAGTTCCTTGATCAGTCGCTTTCATCGAGCCTTCCGTAATCTTAGCTTTTAAGATTGCAACCGTTAAGTCACGATTAATGCGGTCAATTGCTGTTTTAATAATTTCTTCATCATCAAAATCAACTGTGTAATAACTCTTGTGATTAATCTTTGCCCATAAGTTTTTGAATTCTTGGCTCGCGTAACGTTCTCGATTTAATTTTAACGATGTCCGCTTGTTTTCATTTTCAATCGTAACTGACTTCGGATCATAGACGCTGTTAATTAATTCTTGAATCATAGCTGCATATGGTTGATAATCATCATCCAATTTTTCATAAATTGAGGTAACTTGTTCATCAGGAGTCATCGCTTTGAAGTCATCGCTAGCTTGCTTCTCTTTGGTGATAATTCCTGCTGTTTTCAAATTAAACCAAATTTCATTAGCATCCGTATTATCCACCGTCAATGTTGAAATAGTCTCACCAGCCTCGTTTTTTGCAACTAACTCGCGACCTTCAAACAACTTTGGTTCAACAAACTTTGGTCGATTTTTAACCGCTTCTGCTAGTTCAGACTGCAAGTCACGCGCAAACGTTTCGTAACTTTCATTCGCAATGACCGTCAGCACATTGACTTGTTGCACTTCTTGATCGCCAAGTGATTGCGCATCCTGACGATCGCCGTTTTGGTTAACAGACAGCCGTAGACCACGCCCGATTTCTTGACGCTTCTTAATATCAGAAGAGCTTTGGCGCAAGGTCGCAATTTGGAAGACGTTTGGATTATCCCAACCTTCTTTCAATGCCGAATGTGAGAAAATAAAGCGGACGGGCTCCTCAAATGACAACAGTCGTTCTTTATTTTTCATAATCAAGTCATAAGCCGAAATATCATCACTGGCTTCCGAACCGCGTTTGATCTTGCTATCAACTGACTTACCTTTTTTATCCACCGAAAAATAACCAGCATGCACCTTTTCAGGTGTCGCAATTTCTCGCTCAAGATAAGCCTTATAGTCAGGATCCAAGTCCAGCGTGGTTGTTAAATAATCGCGAACAATATTTTCATATTCTTCTTCAAACATCAACGCAAATAAGCCTTTGGTGTCTTCACGATCATAGTCCTTGTACTTCACAACCTCGTCAATGAAGAATAACGACAACGTTTTTATACCACGCTTAAACAGTTGTGACTCTTTGTTCAAGTGCGACTTAATCGTTTCGCGAATCTGAATGCGACGGAGGTCATCGTCGTTAGCATTTCCGGCGACTTCGCCCACAGAAAGCTTGATTCCATTGGTGAACTCGACAAATTGATCAACCGCATTAATCTCGGATACGACATACCCACTTCGATAGCTTTCAATTTCACCAGATAGTTGGTACAGATTGTCGCCCTTATCTAACAAGCGCGACGTTTTCACGATTTTACCATTAGATCTAAGCTGCTCAAAATGTACTTTCACCTTTAAATCAGGTTTTTCGTTAATCCGCTCAACGTACATATAGCCACTGGAAGCATTTGAACCTGAGATTTCAATTCCTTTGACCGAAATCTTCTTAACCAACTGTTTTTGATAAGCATCAACGGCATCCAAACGATAAACCATGTTGTAATTTTCACGATGAGTTGCTGAATAATTAATGAAAAACAAGGGATTGAACTTAGCGAGACCAACACGAGTCGCATTGAGTTCAGCCCTCGAACCATCCCCAAGCACAGACTGTGGTTCATCGATAATCATAATCGGATTGGTCGCTGCAATCACGTCAATTGGTCGACGTCCACGGAATTGATCCAGCACCATGTCAATCCGGCGGGCATCAGCTCCACGCGCGTTAAAGGCTTGCGTGTTAACAATCATCACGTTAATCCCCGCATCACTCGCGAACGCTTCAATCTTGTCCAGCTGACTTGAGTTGTAAATGAACGGACGAATATTTATCCCATACTCTAAAGCAAAGTGATCGGCCGTCGACTCAAACGTCTTTGCCACCCCTTCACGAATGGCGATACTAGGTACAACGATTATGAATTTTGACCAACCATAAAGCTTGTGTAACTCAAACATGGTTTTGATATAGGTGTAGGTCTTACCTGTTCCGGTTTCCATCTCAATGGTGAGAGTTAAGCGTTCACGACTATTATCAAGCCTTGTGGTTGTGTCTCTGCCGCCAATGGCCATTTTGTGTAGATCGTTGTCAGTTAAAATGCCGTTGTCTTTTTGAGTAGATTGGATGTTATTTAAAACATCTGACTCAGATAGAGCAATGTCAGCATTCTTAAAACCGGCTGCATCCATAAACTCTAATTGTTGGTTAGCTCCAGTATCCATCAAATATTGAAATGGATTTTGCTTGGGTTGCCCAGCAAATACTTGCGTTACAGCATTGACCGCATCAAGCTGGAATTGTTGTTGTTTGTATTGGAGTTTCATTTATTCTTTCTCCTTCCAATGAGCTTCAAAATGAATTCTTGCAGCATCTCCATTGTCTTCAAAGATTTGCCTGAATAATTGTTTCATTTCATCTGCCGTTTCAGTAAATGATTCAGCAGATAGACCATCAGTTGCAGAATGCGAATTAACATTAAATAGTTTCAAATATTGTTCATTATCTCTATAGAAGGTTTGTTGTGGAATTTTAGTGAATTCTATATAAGAATCAATAATCCTACGCATTGAGTTCAACATAGAATTCCGCAAATTTAGTTTCACTAGCTCTTGAAGTTCATTCCAAAGTGCATCGTAACTCGTTTTAAAATCTTCAGATTCATTTTTGATTTTGTGGAAAACACCGTTTTGCAAGAAATAAAAATTATCTAAATCATATTTTTTTAGTTCCTGAATTTTTTGTCGCCCATTTTTACGTGTAATTGGTTCACCATTATTGTCAAGTTCAATTTGAATTTTCTTTACAAAGTTACCATGTGGTTGAACATTCAGATAAAAATGAATGTTATGAGTCAACAATACAAAATAATCTTTACCAGGAGTATACTTGTTTTTTTCATTCCCCTGATATAATTTTTGTAATTGTGTAATAATCAAATACTGCATGGTGTCATCATTTGAATTCATTGGGTCATCAAACACAATTATCTTAGGAAGGTTATCCCCCTCTTTAACCTCTTCAAGTTTTTCAATGAAATACAAAAATGCAATAATATTTTTTTCACCAGTTGAAAGTTCCTTAACACCCCGATAAAATTTGTCACCTTTGTCATCTTCTTGAACAATATGATAATATCCAGAACTTTCGTCTTCATAATAATCAACTTGCCAAGGTACGGATAAAGTCAGTTTAGAATTTATATGTTCTACTGCCTGTTTTTCTGCCTTAGGTTTTAATTCTTCAATTGACGCAGTTAGTTCATCTATTTCTTTATTAAGTTCTTTCTCCTTTGAAGCTTTATCATTAAAAGCAATTTGTGCCTCTTTTTCTACGCTTTTTGCTAATTCTAATTCAGATTGTTTTAACGTATGCTGAAAACCATCAAGTAATTCCTTAATATGATGATGCCGTAATTTCTTCTTTGCTTTTTCTTTCTCGGTACTTAAATTTTCACCGAACCTATTGTTTTTCTGAACAACATCATTAAATTCACTAACATCAACATTATCAGGAAGCACCAAATCTAGCTTTTCAGAAATTACAAATAAATTTTTCTCTTTACCTGACAGTGCTTGTTTTACACTAATGAAAAAATCAGTCACTGCTTTTTTTTGATTCTCAATATTTTCAAAAGCCTCTTTGGCACTTTCAATATAATCCGGATAAAAATTATTATCATTAATCTTAAGCAAGTTCAATTTATCTAACTCGTCATTAATTTTATTGATTCCTTTAGTAATTCTTTCTTGAAGTTGTTTTACTTCGTTGGCCGAAAAAAAGCTTTCTAATTCATCAAATGTAGATTGAGCAATTTTATTACCACAAAAAACACAAATCGCTCCATCTTCATGCTTATGAATGTTAATTCCAGCCTCTGCGAAATTTATTTTATCCTGTGTGTCAAGCCTTGAAATAGCTATTTTTTCGGTGACTTTACTGCTCAATATTTCATCTATAACGATTTTATATCCTTCAAAATTCACGTGTTCCCAATTCAACTCATCTGCACTTTTTTCTTCAGATTTAAGTGTTTCTTCCAACTTATCAACTTCAGCTTGTTGTAATAATTTAGCACTACCAATTTCATATTGAAGGTCATTTGTACGATATGAAGGCTTAGAAATTTGAGGGTCCGAGATATTCTTAATTGTTGCAGCAGAATTGGAATAAAAATTGGAAATATCCTTTTCCCTTGACTTTACTTCTGATTTTGCTGATTCTAGTTTTGTAAATGAATTTTGTTTGTCTATTCCTTCAGGTTCATTTGTTTCAGATTCAAGTAAATTTAACTCCGTTTGTTTTTTATTTTTTTGATCTTCTTTATCTTTTATTTCTTGTTGATTTTCTCCGGCATTAACAGCTAAAGCAAAAGCATCCAGCCTATCATTTTCACCTAATAGCTCATCAAATCCTTGAAATAGTCGTACGTCATAATTTGATGAAAGTTGCTTTTCTAATAGTTCACCAAATGTAGATTTACCAGACCCATTTTTTGCGAAAATAAAATTCTTATTCTTTAAATTTACCGATTCTTCTTGAAACAGTCTTACTCCTCCCTTAAATACATGTTGAGATAAACCGATTTTTAGTTCTTCGCTCATCAAATCACCTTCACTTTCGTATCAGGCGACAAGCTTCGGAACTGCTCAAGTACATTCACCTTTTCTGCAGACTCATTAAATGTTAATTCCTTGAATACAGCAATGAGAGGTTGCATTTTTGCAATATTTCGTGTCAAATCGTCCGTGAGTTCATCACCAAAATAAGCTATCACACCTGAAAGTTCTCCTAAATAGTCGTACTTGATAATTTCAGCGTTACCAATCGTCTCTTTTGCAACTTGTCGATTGTACTCCAAAGCACCATCAACCAATACATCGTATAGTAAATCATAATCTGTACGAGCGTCGACCTTGTTGTCTAAATCTAGCAAAATAGCGTCCTGTGACAAGTCATCAGCTGTCTTAAATACATCTTTATTCATACCAACATTATCTACTTTTATTGCACGGAAGCCTTTTTTGTCATCTAACTTTTTAGCAGCTCTACGAATACGTTCACGTGATATTTGATCAATTGTTGAGTAGCCAGACTTTCTCGCATCTGATTTTTCATTTGTCGTTTCATCTAGGGTGCAAAGAATCCATTGACGATTGCCATCATCTTCAGCATTAAGTTTTATCACAGCTTCAGCAGTCGTGGCGGAACCAGCAAAGAAATCCAAAACAAGTCCTGATTTATTAGTAGCATATCTTAATAAATCTTCAATAAACGGTACTGGCTTTGGAAAATCAAAATAATTTTTCCCCTCAAATATTTTTTTCAATTCTGGAGTTGCATTAAAATTCGAATAATCTTTTGATACATAATCCAATGTTGTATATGGATTTGATGGATTTATCACATTATTATTATTATCTCTAAACTCGTATGACTTTGCATAAACTTTCCAACCGTCTTTTTGCTTTTTAAAAACAATATAGTCATTTTCAAGTCCCCATTTAACCTTTTCTTTCCCCCATCTAAAAATTTTACTTTTATCTTCGAAACCTTCGCCAGGCCATATTTTTGTGCCTTCCGGAGAGGCAATCGGATAATTTAAAGCATCTGAGTATTGTAGTGAACCTTTATCGAGTTGTGATACATAATATCTCCCCCTGCTTTCAATGTGGTTGTCCTCTAATGGATATAACTTCAGTCTTTCCTTTATCGACTTTTCTCGGCGATTAAACACTGCTTTACCAGTCTTAACATAAACTAACAGGTATTCATGATATACAGCCACAGTTTGACTATCTTGTTTTCCGGAATTAATTGTTCTGCGAATAAAGTTCCCTACAAAATTATCTTCCCCAAACACCTCATCCATCAGCAATTTCAAGTTAGCCTGCTCATTATCATCAATAGACACAAAAATCACACCAGTATCAGACAACAGATTCCGCGCCAACTTCAACCGTGGATACATCATACTCAGCCAATCAGAGTGAAAGCGCCCCGCCGAGCGTTCATTCTTAACTAACCGATTGCCCTCTTCATCAACATTACCTTCAGCCACATCCGCAACTTTTTGTGTTTGCTTGAAATTATCATGATACACAAAATCCTTCCCAGTGTTATAAGGCGGATCAATGTAAATCATATCTATTTTGCCAAGATAAGACTCTTGCAACAGTTTCAAGGCATCAAGATTGTCACCCGTGATAAAGAGGTTTTCAGAATCATCAAAGGTATTTATTTTTTCTTTATACTCATCATCAGCGTAGATATAACTTTCTTCAGGCTGTGGACGCAAAGTCTTTGTCGTGGGTGTCGCTGCCTCAAAATAGGCTTTAGCTTTCCCATTCCAAGTAAAGTCGTAGCGTTCCTTTTGCTCTTCTGCCCGCGCAAAAAGATCGCGTAGTTCTTGCAATAGTTCGTTATCGACTGTTCGCCTATTCATATCTGCCAAGTCGATCTTTTCTGGTTGATCTGTCATTTTTGCTCCTTTATTGTGTGCTTAGTTGTTTTAATTGCTGTTCTAGGTTGTAACGTTCGCGTGCCAATCGTTGCTTGCGATTAACCTGAACTTCACGGCCAATTTTCTGATTGAGTTTATCAATTTGTTTTTGTAATTCACGGATTGCTTCAAGCTGTGCAACTTGTTGCTTGATTGGTTTGCTCGTGTCAGTTATTTCTAAGATTTGCCGGATAAAATTATCGCGAACTTCTTCAATCGTTAACCCAACTATCTGGATTTTTTCTGTGAACGTACGCTCATATAAGACATCATTCACAATCACCGCAGCCTTTGTTTCATTGACGATATACAGAATTTCATGTGGAATCGCTGCTTTTATCTTCAGTAAAACATCGGCATCAAATTCGTCAATTTCAACACTGAATATCTCAACTTCCAACTCATTTTTACTAGGGAGATTAATCGTGTTGGTTGCCAACTTACCAGCCCACCGAATTCGATTAATCTTCGTTGCATCGCTAAAGTTAAAGCGGTCTTTAGGAATTATGCGATCAATGATTGTCGTTTTTGGTAAATCAATCAGCATGTTGATCTCCCTTCACCACAAGAAAATCAATCAGCTCAAAATCATCTAGCCCCTTAATCTCATTTTCCAAAGCTGTGGTCGCACCGGTTGTAAACAGACTATCAATATCTTTTTCAGCTTTTATATTAACGAGCGAATCAATTCCTTTACTCAGCAATTCAGAATATTTGGCCATTTTTCGACCATCTTGCGTTTCACGGTTAAATGCGTTCGCCAAATCGGTCAATGGTTCGGCCTTATCTTTAGCCAAATACCGCATATCGTTCAAAATAGCTTTCGGATTCAAATGATTTGAAACAATTTGTCCCTGCTCATCAAGATAGATCAAATAAAACGGATGAAGTCGATTTTGTTTGTCAATGTTGATCGCGTTGTTTCGATTTTTTAAGATGAAAATCACTCCATTTGGATGGCCTTTATCTGCTGACGTCACCGCATGAATTCCCAGTGGCTTAGCATCGTAGTCGCCATATTTCTCACGCAGTTGTTGCAAATCTAGATGAAATTCATTCAAGCCCAGATCCATGATGTTAACTCCACCACTTATATCTTCCAAATCAACTGCTTCATCGCGTAATGTTTGTAACTGCTTTTTCCGATAAGCCATCTCCGGATCTGAATTATCCAAAGTATCTTCACCGGTCGACGTAATTGCAACCAACTTTGCCCGATTCTCAACGCGCGCCTTCAGATTAATATATTCATCTAAGGTAATGTCCGGCCAAAAGTTAACCATCTGGATTTTTGTATTTGTAGATCCGATTCGGTCAATTCGACCATAACGCTGGATGATCCGGACGGGATTCCAGTGAATGTCGTAGTTGATTAAAAAATCTGAATCTTGCAAATTTTGTCCTTCTGAAATAACGTCTGTCGCAATCACCACATCTATGTCACCAGTTAATCCTAGTGCATCACGATTTTTTGACCTAGGACTAAACATTGTCAGTAACTCATTAAAATCATTATTTGTATTTGGTACATTTGAATTTGTATTTACTCCTGAAATCAGCGCCGTATGAACATTTTCATCGTGCAATAACGGTTCTGCCAAATTTTGATACAAATAATCTGCTGTGTCAGCATAAGCCGTGAAAATTAAAATCTTTTTGTTTCCTGCATTGAGGGGGTGATGCATTTTTTCATTAATCAACCGTTTCAACTCAGCCATCTTCAAATCATGATCGGGTGTAATTTTCTCAACAACACTCAACATTTCCTGAAATACTTCTTTATCAGTCAATAACTTTATTTTCCATGACACATAATCCATGTCAGCAATGTCGATTTTTAGATCTTTACCAACTGTGTGTTCATCGTCTAATTCAACATCATCGTCATCTTCAATTAGTCCGTTATGATATTTTTCATACTTGGCAATTGCCTGCAATTTTGAATCAATATTCTCAAGCATGCGTTCACTAGTTAATTTAAATGAATAAATCGAACTTTCCGCCCGCTTTAACAAGTTCGTAATCATTAATTGATTGCGCCCTTTTTCTCGGTTAGCCCAACTAGCAGCATTTGGTCGACTAGCATCGATATATTTAGGCAGCTTTGACGAATGCACAAACTGCAATGGATTGTAAACTTCAAGGTTAAGTTGGTCGATATAGCCAAACAAATCATTGTAGGTGATTTCTAAATCGGTTAGTTTAGGACTTTTGTTTTGTGGCGCGAGACGTTTTGGAAATGAACCGATATCAGCTTGGTTATAATATTTTTCAATATGCTTTCGACTACGTGCAATTGTGACACTATCTAACAATTCAAAGAAATCAAAATCTAGTAAATCTAGTAATCGTTCCGTTGTTCGTTGAATTGGTTCAAGATCAGACCATTCATTGAAAGCCCGTTTAGCTTGAGCAAAAATATCAACAACCGAATTTTCAGTATTTAATGACTTAGATAAGTTTTCCAAATCGCCTTCAGATGCCAACAAAAGCTGATTATTCAAGTCTGAAAAATCCGTATTAACTGGTGTGGCAGAAAGCATTAGCACCTTCGTCTTAACACCAGACTTGATGATTTTTCGCATCAACTTTTGATAACGATTTTCGTAATCTTCATCTTTCCGATGCGTGGTCCCTTCACCATTTCTAAAATTATGGCTTTCATCAATCACGACCAAATCATAATTACCCCAATTAATCTGACCTAAATCAATCCCGTTACTTTCGCCCCGCTCACGATCCATATCAGTATGAAATAAAACATCATACCGCAACCGGTCTTCAGCCAGTGGATTATTTTTATAATTATTCTTATACGTATTCCAATTGTCCTTTAACCGCTTTGGTACCAGAACTAAAACGTTTTTATTCCGAGATTCATAATACTTAATCACGCCTAACGCAGAAAATGTTTTTCCCAGTCCAACTGAATCAGCTAAAATCACCCCATTGTGCTTTTCCAGCTTACTAATGGCCCCAACGACTGCATCTTTTTGGAAATCATATAACAAATTCCAAACCTTAGATTCTTTAAACCCAGTTTTTTCATCCGGAATATAATCTGCATCTAAATCTTTTAGAAATTCACTAAAAATATTGTAAAGTGCCACGTAGTAGATGAATTCAGGAGAGTTTTCTTGATATGCCGCCGTGATATTTTCAATCACCATTTCTGTGACATCTTCCACATATTCTGAATTATTCCACACAGAATCAAACGCCTGCAAAAATTGTTGCGTATTTTCATTCTCGAATTTATTGATATTGTAAAATAATTTATCGCCACGAGTGACACCCAACTCAGCTGTCGTAAATTCACCAAACGGCGCATAAACAGATGATTCATTGTTATTGGTAGTAATCATAAAATCATCTGATTGCTGACCTGAGACATTTGATTTGAACTGTACTTTATTTTTAATCCAAGCGGCCGCCTCTTTAGCAATCGCCTTTTGAGATAGTTCGTTTCTAATCTTGATTTCAAAATCATCCCCATACAGTTTACGTTCATGATCCAAACGCGGAATAAAAAATTCACGTTGCTCTTTTGAAACGTTTTCTTTAGTGAAAAGATTGCTGGTGAACAAAAATTCTAACTCATCAATTTTCTCTAATTCCTTTTTGAGATTTTCATATGCGTAGATTGAAAATGATGCTGCAGCAATTTTTAATTTACTGTGTGCCCGTAATTCATGCTTTAAATCATCAATTACTCTGTCGGTGGTATTATTGAAATATTTCATTTACGCCACCCACCATTCTGTAGCGCGCAAAAAAGACCTCGCCGAATTGGTGAGATCTTTGAAGAGCGGATTAAATAAACGTAGGTCGATACTACGTGTGCTGTGCTGTGCTGTGCTGTGCTGTGCTGTGCTGTGCTGTGCTGTGCTGTGCTGTGCTGTGCTTAGTCATTATGCAAGGCGCCCTTCATTTTTTCAACTTATTTTTATATTTCTGTTTAAATCTATCCCTCTAATTATATAGCTATAAAATGAAATATTAAAGAACATTATCGTAAAGGCTTTTATCGTTACCATTGTAAATGAAAACGGTTCTATAATATTTGGGACTGATGAATAACATTTGTTTGTTATTCATTGGTTCCATTTTTGTTTTTGATTAGCCAAATGGCTAATCTATAATTGTTTAAGTCAACGTCAATGATTTT
>JAITPD010000054.1 GCA_031289615.1 Lactobacillaceae bacterium
TCAAGCTGCCTGAAAGATATTCTTGCACAACTGTAACTTTCTGTTCAAAACTATATTTTGTCATAATAAAAGAGCTCCAAGTTGGTTAGATTTTGTCTAACTTTCTTGGAGCCCTTCACTAATTGCCCCAGCTCATCCCATTATGCTTGATTATGCCACTCAAGTTCTTGATACTCTGGTGTCCGCAAAAATTTTTGCTTGGCATACGAGCAAATCGGCCGCAATTTTACGTTTTCGGCCTTAGCACGTTCAACAACTTCAGCCAACAAAGCTCCCGCAACACCTTGTCCTCGTAGATCAGGTGAAACAATCGTCGAATTAATTGACCACACTGTACCATCTTCAATTGCTGGAAATAAAATCTCAGCATCAACTACATTTTCTGCATTTTTGTGAAACAAACGTCCTGGTTCAAATTCAAATTCCATCATGTCTTCCTCCCTTAAACTCGTTTGCTACGTCATCTCTATTTTAACATGTTTACAAAAAGGACTGTAACCAAGCACTATGCCTGGTTACAGTCCCTCAAATATTATTTAGAATCAGCTCCAGCAGCAACTGCCACCTTCTCTTCTACAGCCTCAATCTTGATTGCATCACCGTCTAACTCAGCCTTCAGCTTCTTTGCCGTTGGATGATCTAGATAAAAGTCCGCGATTTGGTCTTCTAGTTGCTCTTGAATGACCCGGCGAAGTGGACGAGCTCCCATTGCTGGATTATAACCTAACTCGACCAGCTTTTCTTCCGCTTCATCACTTACTTCAATTTGCAAACCAGTTGGCTCAATCGTTTTATTCATGTCAACGAGCATCAAACGAACAATCTTTAGCAAATCATCCTTTGACAATGCATTGAACTCCACAATCCCATCAAAACGGTTCAAGAATTCTGGCTTGAAGTATGGTGCCAAACGCTCCATCAAATCTTTTTGCTCAGCCATTTTTTCTTCAGCATTCTCATCTTTAGCCTCAAAGCCAACCTTACCAACGTTCACACCAGTACCTGCATTTGAAGTCATGATAATAATCGTATCTTTAAACGAAACCGTATGCCCTTGTGCATCAGTCAAACGACCGTCATCCAAAATTTGTAAGAACATATTCATCACATCAGGATGCGCCTTTTCAACCTCATCCAACAAGATCAATGAATATGGGTGACGCCGAACTGCCTCTGTTAACTGACCAGCCTCTTCATAGCCGATATATCCAGCAGGTGCTCCAATTAATTTAGAAACACTGTGCTTTTCCATATATTCTGACATATCAAAACGAATCATGCTCTCAGTCGTTCCGAATAGTTCTTGTGCCAATTGCTTAGCCGTTTCAGTCTTTCCAACCCCAGTCGGTCCAACGAACAAGAAACTTCCAATTGGCCGGTTCGCCTTATTAAATCCAACCCGGTTTCGACGAATGGCCCGCGCAATCTTTTGTGTGGCTTCGTCTTGTCCAATCACATGGTCAGCCAAATTCTGTGCCAAATGCTTCAATTGCTTTTGTTCGGCATCTTGCAAATCACCAACTGGAATTCCAGTCTTCTCTTCAACAATTGTTTGAATCTCAGCCACATCAATCACTTGTTGTCCGTTTAGATCAGGTTGTGATTCTTGCGCCGCCTTCTTTTGTCGATTTAATTGTTCAACTTGATCACGCCAATAACCAGCCTTTTCATAGTCTTCATTGTCAATCGCCGCTTGCTTCATGTTTTCAGCATAATCAATTTGCTTTTCGAGCTTCTTAGGATCATCAACTTTAATCGCCAAATTCTTGCGTGAACCGGCCTCGTCCATTAAATCAATGGCCTTGTCTGGCAAGAAACGCTCTGGAATATAACGATTTGAAAGGTTGACCGCAGCTTCTAGCGCTTCGTCAGTGTACTTAACTTTATGATAATCTTCATAACGTCCACGAATTCCCTGCAAAATTTGAACAGCTTCATCCGTCGTTGGTTCGTCAACTTGTACAGTTTGGAAACGACGTGCAATCGCAGCATCCTTCTCGATTTGTCGATACTCATTTAATGTAGTTGCTCCAACCAATTGGAACTCACCACGGGCCAAAGCTGGCTTTAAAATATTACCAGCATCCATTGAACCTTCACCAGCTGAACCCGCTCCCATTATTTCATGAATCTCATCGATGAACAAAATCACATCTTCGCGCTTTGAAACTTCTTCCATCAGCTTTTGCATCCGCTCTTCAAATTGTCCCCGGACACCAGTTCCTTGGACCAGTGACACGACATCCAAACGAATGACTTCCTTACCTTGCAATTTAGCTGGAACTTGCCCATCAACAATTGATTGAGCTAAGCCTTCTACGACAGCAGTCTTACCAACTCCAGCTTCACCAATCAAAACTGGGTTATTCTTTGTCCGGCGATTCAATATTTCAATCACGCGAGCAATCTCTTCGTCGCGTCCAATCACTGGATCGAACTTTCCTTTACGCGCCATCTCCGTCATATTCATTCCAAATTGTTCCAACAAGCTGTCGCCGTTATTACCATTACCACCTTGTTGCATTTGCGCTTGGCGTTGACGAGCTTGTTGTTCTGCTGCCGCCCGTTGCATTTGCGCTTGACGTTGCCTTTCAACATCCCCGTTCATTGCATTGAAAATATCATCAAAATTTGAGAAACCAAATGGATCATAATTTGCCATAATGTGAATCCTCCTCTAATTGTTATCATTATTTATTCAGGAGAAGAATGTCATTTAAAATCTCTGACCTTCCTTGACCTTATTTATATTTTAGCACTCTCGTAGTTAGAGTGCAAGTTAAATGTTTAAGTCTTTGAATGTCGCTAAAAACAATAGAGACACACAAGTTTCCCAATGGAATTCTTGCATGCCTCTGTGATTAATTACTTTTGTTTTGCTTCGTTTAAGTTTTCAGTTGTGAGGCCACTGTACAAGTGCTTACTCAACATTCTAGTCGGCCAATGTTTGGCGATACCTTGTATAAAGAAATTTACAAGCTCATCGTATCTTTTTGGGTCATCAATCTTACGTAAGATTTTATAGTAACTTTTATTAGATGCGTTCTTTTCAGGTTGATAATCTCTAACTTGCATTAATAAATAATCATCCATCTTAATCATTTTAAGAATCTTGACTAGTTTCGTTTGCCCACTGCCACTTATCAATATTTTTTGTGGGAACTTCGCAATTCTTTTTTCAAAAACCTTTTTTGCTACTTTTTCAATATTACGGATTCTATTTTTTAATATCAAAACTGCTACAACAAAAATCACAGCCTCTAAAAGTAAAATTCATAAAAGAGAATACAATTTTATTGCAACTAAAGACCCTTTATTTTTCAGAATATACGATACAAATAAAGTTAATCCATTCCAACTACCTTCACTTATTTTATAAAATGCGCTAATCCCATATAGTACTAGGAAGATCTGTGCCATTACAAGCACAATAAGCTCAATATAATAATATCTCCTTAGTAATCTTAAACCGGATTCCCATCGTAATTTTACAAGCATATTTTTATAGTGTGTCTTAACTCGATTTAGCTCATCATCACTTAAATACTGATCTTTACTTGATGGCACTACATTATCTTGCATTACTTTCACCTGTTGAAAAATAATATTCTGTTATTAAAATTACTTTATCATCACGCATTATCTGTCCCTGTAATTTCATTCATAATTCATTAGCTCTCTAATTCAGTTTTTGTCGCATCAATATAGTACACGTTATACCAAATTTTACCTTTTAGCTTCTTTCTTAGATTCACGCTGATTTCATTTGCCAATTCATCATATTTCTCTTTGTCATCCTTTTTTCGTAAAATTAGAAATCGATTATCTGGACTAACAGGCTCAATTAATTTCCAGTTTTTAACATATAAAATTAAATAATCAGTTGTTTTGACAGTTTGAAAAATTCGCAAACCCCTATAGTTTTGTTTGCGCTTTAAAATTAAACTTTTATTGATAAACCTTGATGGCCCGTTTGTATGCTTGCGTTTATTAATAAAAGCAAGCATTATCACAAATATTGTAATCGATAGTCCTAAAAATATTATCCAACTCACCGATAAAATTTTAATGGATAATTCAGATAAAGGATTTTGATGAATATAGCCAATAACCACTAAAATGTTTGAAAAAATAACTTTTAATATCGGTGCAATTATCCAAATCTGACCCATTAAGATGATAAAAAAGATTAATATACTTATATTAAACAATAATTTGTACAATTTAAATGAGTTTGCGTTAATTATTTGAGCTTCATCTAGAGCGCTTTTATAGATCGATGATATATGCTTGATTTCGTCTGCTGAAAAATAATATTCATCTTTAGCAGAGTTGACACTATTAGGCTTCATTAGCATTAACTCCCGAAACCTTCTCCCAATCAGATATGAACAACGTAGCAAGTCCAACAACTGTTCTAAAAGTTTCATACGTGGTCACTGATGTAAGTGCTATACCTGAAACTACTAGTAAAGCTGCCATTCCAACAAACTCATTTATTGGCTCTTCATTTGTGGTTATAGCATTTTGAATACTACTCAATGCATTATTAAATTCAGTACTTATATCCGGCGCTTCCGTTTCCGTCACCGGAATGAAGTTCACCACCGCGTTCAAAATAATGGCCGACTCCATCTCGACGCCATTTACATCACCGTCATAATTAATGAACGTTAATGATAGCGTGACACTTGTTCCAGAAATTGAAAAAGTCATTCTCAATTTACCCGAATCAATTGAAGTGGCAACTTCTTCTAGCGTTCCACCTAATTTCCCAGCTACTTGTGTGCCAAATGAATTTTGCATCGATGCTTCAAAACCATCTGCCAACTTCCCACCAGAAATTTCAAACTCTAATTCACCTGGCCCAGAAGTAACACTGGTCGTTAATTGTGCCGTCAGCTTCATCAACTTGTTGTCATACAGCGTAACTTCTGGACCATCCCAAGTCAATGTTCCACTGATATACTCTTGCTTCAAAAGCGAGAATTCTGTACCGTAAATCCAACTCAATTGATTTGCAGCAATTAAATTAGTCACTCCCTCGTCAACATGCGACACATTGACATAATCAATATCTGCCACGCCACTAGCACCAGATGCATCTTCAGCAAATTGATCAAAGGCCCAGTTCAGTGGCTGTGAAAAGCCAAGATTACCCGAGTAGCCCGTCGACATATTAGAGACGTAACTATAAACAGAATGTGACTCTAATGCTAACCTGGTTCCGACATTTCGAGTTCCATAGACTCCCGGAACGTAATAATTACCCTCGGTACCGTAATCCAAAATCGATGCAATTCCATCAAAATAAGGAATCCCATAACTAGTAATATCATCATCCGTCATGTCCATATCAATGGCAAAATAGATGACTGTTCCTGCTGGCAAACCCAAAGCAGAGGCAGCAATCAATGCAGCTCGAGCATCACTCTGACCTTGCGCACGTGTAAAGTAATCCAATTCAGGGTAATTATCTTGATAGATTGGTACCAAATGCAATTTAGCATCAACAATCATCTCAGCTTCACTACGCGTTAAATTTTTTGGAGTCTCACTTGCTCCAGACCCAACTGTTCCAGTGAGATACCGTCCAACATAATCAACTTCCCACGCAACCAACGAATTAATCATTCCTTGCGTTAACTGAATTGAAGTATCAATGCCCCAGAAATTACGACTTGGACTACCACTTGAGACCATCAGTGAATACACCGTCACTGGATCTGGTTCTCCGCTCGTCACTGGATCTAGTTTCATGAAATTTTGAAACGCATCAATAATCGATTGCGTATCAGAATCTAGCTTGCCATTAAATAGCACAGTTGTTAAGCCATTCGTTTCGATATACTGAGCCATATTTAAATACAAAGCAAATTGAATTAACTCAATTAACTTCGCACTCAGTCCACTTGCATAAGCACTCGCATACGTTGAGCCCCAGACACCATTTGCAATGTCACTCAACCCCAACTCGATCTGCACGGCATAAATCAGAGCAGTATTAGTATCTCGTTGGTAGATTCCATCTGTGGGCAAAATACCAGTTGTATCACTATAATTAACATTTAAATATTGCTGAATTGATCTAACTTTTGCATCACCACCCGCAACTAATATAAATGCACTCATGTCAAACAATGCTTTAGCCCATTCGCTTGACAAAATCCCATCCGGACTTGTAAAACCTGCATCGCTTTGTAATTCCTTGACTGCAGCAATTGTGTCGTCCGAATAAACCCCATCAAGTGCACCCGGATTGATTCCTTTTGCCCAAAAGGCACCTTGAATCAGATAGACAATATTACTACTCCATCCAACTTTTAGATTTGGCGTAACTTGTGCATCATATTGTGTTGCAGTCTGTGGACCAAAATTTTCTGACAACGTAGCAATTCCAAGTTCATGTTGCAGTTCTTCAATTAACGCATAAATTGTCGGCCAACCCGTCAATCCATTTTCAGGCGCGGCTTCGAATCCTGCTACACCTGCGCCAAGGGTATTCACCCTTTTTTGCGTTTCCAAAACCATCTCATCCATGTGCAATGCCTCCATTTATGAGCAAGCTAAATCTGCTTAACTTAATTCTACTCCCCAATAATTAATAAAGCTTAAAATTAGCTCACAAGCATCCACGTACAATAAAAGAAGCCAAACTCCACAAGGGTTTTGACTTCTGATAACAAATCATTTAGGCTTTACGGAATCTTCAATGCACTCATCACAACACTTACGATTAATTAAAACCGTTAGTCCACTGAAATCCAGAAGGCTGCTCGAATCTGCTGGCTGGTCGTAACCCTATATATGGCCACCGCACCATAACCCTCCAATCCAGCTACAAGATTCAGAGAAATTAAAGGCCCCATTGCTGGCGAACGATTCCAAGTATTTTCACCATTACTTGCCAAAAGTGTTTCTGGTGTTTCTTCGCCCATGTCAGCTGTTTGTGCATTCAAATCTGCCTTGCTCAGTACAAAGGCATACGCGGAAATTGCGTTCGTGCCGGTTCCACCATTTGGCGTCGACAGGTAACCATTTTGGAACGTCGGATCTTTGAAATTATCAGGAGTACCTTCTGCGTTACTTGTTGCACCATTTAAAGTCGTTTTATAAATTTTATAGCCGTCCACTGTAATCGTGTCGGCGTTACCGTCATTTGTATGGCCTGTAAATTTATTGTTAAACCAAGTGTCTACTTGACCTTTCAACAAAGAATCATTGTACGAGACGTTTGCATTTGAACCATAGTAAGGGCCAGTCGCGACGTTTGCGTCTTGGATCACCAGATACTTGCCATTTTCTTCTTTAATGAAATTAAACGCTTCGCCACCAAGCATAATCTGTGTGCCGGGTGCTGGAACAGGCGTTGGTACTCCCGTGCTAATCGTATAATTCACTGTGTCGGAGTATTTTTCAGCATACTTAAAGTCTGATCCAGATGGCAATGAAGCGTAAACTGGTGTACTAATTGCTTCATTGTTTTCTCCGTCAGCTGTAAATGTGATTTTTCCACCCGCCTTCAACTCACTACCTGTCGTACTTGTTCCAAAATTATACGCAACATCCGTCTGTTCATTTGGAATCTTCAATTTCCAACTATTAGTCGAATTAACTCTGACTGTGATAATCCTTTCGTCATATGGCAACTTAGGATTGGCGCCCAAAACAACAGATCCTGAGCCTAACTTAGTCGTCGGATCAATTGTGATCCCCGTTGGAATCGTGACAATGTAACTTGGCTCGACAGCGTACTCAACCGTACTATCACCAAGCATCCCACCTTGCCAAACATAAATGTCAGTGTTACCTAAAACGTGAGATGTAGCAATTTGAGCAGCAGAATATTCTGTCCCAGTTGGAAAATAATCAGTCCCGCCAGTTTTATTCATCCATTTGTCTGAACCAACTTTTTCTCCATGAAAATCCGTTCCAACAACGGGATCTGGCAAACCGTTTTCAGCTAACAACGTACACTTAGGTCCCAATGTAATTTTCCACATAGCTGAGGTGTTAGCTAACATATTATTCATGTTAGTTACACCGCGCGTATCAAAATCACTTAAGTCTAAAGTTGTCAGCCCCGTTCCATAGAACATACCCTCCATGTTTTTTACATTCGTAGTGTTAAGATGACTGACATCAAGCTGTTTTAGCCCACTCGTACCACCAAACATATACCGCATTGTAGTCACGTTTGAAGTATTGAAATTACTTACATTTAGATTGGTTAATTTTTCCAACCTATTAAACATAATGCTTGTATCAATTACACTATCCGTCTCCCATTGGCTGACATCTAGATTTTCAATGTTCTCAGAATAAGCAAACAACCCCCTCATATTTTCAACGTTTCTCATATCCCAGTCTCTGACATCCAAAGTTGTTAAGGATGTACAATAGCCAAACGTGTGGTCCATCTGCTTTACCGTAGACATATCCCAATTGCTGACATCTATGCTTTCTAGATTTCTACAACTATAAAACATTGTGGTCATATTGGTGACATGTGAAACATCTAGATTTTGGCTCCCCTTAATTTGTTTTAAATTAACCAGGTTAAAAAACAAATTAGAACTATTAGCAGGTGCGACAACCTTTTCAGCACTAGTTGCATCACTGATTAACACAATCGTTTCAGCATATTGAGCACCAGTAAAATCATATCTAAAGTTTTCTGGTAAATCTCCAGACGTGATCGTTAATGTTTTTGTGGATTCATCATAACTATATCCACATGTTGCTGCATTTGCCACTGAATCAATCCCTGGAATTATGATACTCGCTGCTGGAGACACGACGCCACCAAGTACCACTGCCAACAACATTACTGTTTGAATTATTTTTTTAGTTAACTTGGATAATTTCATTTCGTACTCCTTTTGATAAACGTGTTCTATGGTGTCTTTAGCATACGCCCCACATTAGGTCCGACTAGGTGTATTTATGTACCCCCCCCCGAAATTTTTGTGATTTTTCTGTTAACTAAAAAAACGCCCTAAAGCGCTTTTTCCACAAATTTTATTCTGCAACCATTCCTTCAGCCGCTTGAATTGATTCGTTTAGGCCATGCAAATTCAAATTATGTTCCATGAAGTCTGGATCTTGAATTGGGAAATGAAGGTCAAGATTCTCAAAGACTTGCACTGTCCCCGTTAATTCGCCTGTTTCACACAATAAGAGGTGTCCGCCAAATTGATGATCATCGCTCAAGAAATGCAAATGCCAACCAGCAGCGGTCGCACCTTCAAACAAATCTGGTGCAAAGTAACCCACGATTGTTCCAGTCACATTGTCAGTCTCAAATATTGGTTGGTTTTTAGCAACCTCAGCCAACGTTGGATATGGAGCTGTTGACGCTGGTGCAATTCGAACCTTAACATGCTTAAATTCACCATGCAAGTTAAATGCAGCAAACGTGTTTAGCAGATTGTTCTCTTCAGCAAACTTTTGCAATCCATCACCGTTTGTTGGTGGGACCACAACATTTTTGGCAGTTTGATCATTAAAATGAACCGAAGCAAATGGAACTGTTTCAAGCAAATCAGTTACTTCACGGATTGATCCATCACCTGATGCATGATACACATGTCCATCTAAGATCACTAACTCACCGTTGACACCTTCAAGTGTTCCGATTCCGGTGTCTCCGTTCTTCAACAATTCTTCAAGCGTTAACGTTCCTTTAAACAAGCTCGCCATTAATGCAGCTAACGTACTGTGTTGATATAAAGTTGCCATTTTTCTTCCTCTTTCAAAGTGGATAACATATTAGTAACTTGGTCATTTTTCACTTGCGTGGTGGCTTTTTAATAATGATAGTAAGTGGCGACACGGTCCCATTCGGCTTTTAATTTCGATAAATCGAAATTTAGTCGAATTGGTGCCGCTACCTCGCTTTAAGGAGTGTGCACAAAGGCGTTCTGAGCTATCGGGATAAGACTGTTTTCAGGTTTGCTACCAAAGCGTAGCGACGTAATTATCCTGAAAATTGGTTTATAACCGAAGCTCAGCCTTTGTAAACACGATGATCACCTACTATCATCATCTCAATCCACCACGCCTTAAATAAAATGACCAGGATATTTGTTGATCAGCAAAGCGATTCTGTCGTCGGATGACCAGCCCTTGCCGAATCTAGGCGAACTTTTTCACGCGTGCTTTAGCGCCGTGAAATTGGCAAATTATTTTACCATTCGCCATGAATCGTGCAGGGCAAATCCGAAACGTAAAGAATCTTTAGCGAAGCTGAGCAGCCGAAGTTCTAATATTGCGCAGTCATTCTAAAATCAATCTACTTAACCAAGTGTATCAACCAAGTGTGCAGCCAATTCCTTATTGTGTGAATAATCAACAGGAATTTCAACCACAACTGGTCCCTCAGTTGCAAACGCTTCGTCCAAGACTGATGTTAATTGATCAGGTGATTCAACACGCAGACCTTTGGCACCCATTGATTCAGCAAACTTCACAACGTCAATCGGAGCAATCTTAACTCCAGCTGAACGACCATACTTGTTTTCTTCTTGGAACTTAACCATGTCATAGTAATAATTATCATTCCAAACAATTGAAACAATATTTAACTTTAGCTCGACCGCCGTAGAAAGATCCTGACCAGTAAAGAAGAATCCACCGTCACCTGAAACAGAAACTGCCTTTGTCTCAGGGTGCGTCAATGCAGCAGCCATCGCCCATGGAAGTGCCACACCAAGCGTTTGCATTCCATTTGACAATAGCAAGTGACGAGGTTGGTACGCACGGAAAGCACGGGCCATCCAGATATAATTTGAACCAACGTCAACTGACACAATCATATCGTCAGTCACGTGTTCTTGAAGCGCCTTAACAGCATCAAGCGGGTGATTCAATCCTTCAGCTGGCTCAAATGTAGGAATTAACCCTTGATTCAACTGCTCCTTATAAACTGAAAGAACTGTTTTCATCTGATCAGATAATTCGTAACCATTAATCTCAGCTTGCAGCTTTCCAAGCGTTGCAGCCAGCGAACCAATCAATTGACGTTCTGGAGCAAAGTTATTGTCAATTTCTGCTGGAGCCGTGTCCAAAGCCACAATTCGCAAATCGTTGTTCTTGTTCCAGTTACGTGGCTCGTATTCGATCGCGTCATACCCAAGAGTAATCACCAAATCTGACTGAGCCAACAGTTGATCTCCAACTTGATTCCGGAAAAGTCCGATTCGGCCAAAGAAAGTTTGTTCTTCCAAGTCACGTGAAATCACACCGGCACCTTGGAACGTTTCAACAACTGGTAGCTTTGTTTGCGATAACAATTCATGCAATGCTTCAACAGTCGTTTCATCTGATCCACGTTGCCCAACCAAAATGACTGGCAACTGCGCTTCTGAAATCTGTTGTCCAAGCCAAGCAATGTCGCGTGATGAAGCTGGCCCCATCTTTGGCAAGGAAACTTGAGGCAATGCCAAGACATCACCTGGCATCTCAGCGTCAACAACGTCTTGTGGTACTGAGATAAATGCAGCTCCTTGCTTACCAGTTAAAGCAGTGACAAATGCATTTGAGAAGATTTCTGACAAATTATTTTCATCTTGTACTTCTACTGAAAACTTTGTAATTGGTGCAAACATTTCAGCAGAACGCGCTGATTGGTGCGTCAAACGGTACAAATCCTTACGTGGAACTTGTCCACCGATGGCAATGACTGGGTCACCTTCCGCATTGGCTGTCATCATTCCAGTTGTCAGATTTCCAACACCTGGTCCAGACGTTGCAACAACAACTCCTGGCTTTCCAGTAATACGAGCAATTCCTTGTGCAATCAACGCAGCATTTGCTTCATGACGCGTAATAATTAACTTGGGTGACACTTGACCTTCAGCCGGGTGCTCCAAACGATCAAACAGGCGATCAATCTTTGCTCCGGGAACTCCCAAAACAAAATCAACCCCGTGATTATTCAACGCTTCGACCATAATATCTGATCCGTGCTTTTGTTCCAAAGTCATTTGCTTACCTCTTTAGTTTGATTGATGAAAATTTACATAATTTTTCATTACGATTTATTTAAATTATACCTAATTCATCTGTTAATTAAAATCTATTAGGTGACTTTTATTGAGCCTTTTAGTGAAGAAAATAAGAACTTTTTCCGGTAAAATGGACCCCGACAGTCTATAATTATAAATAGAGGTTTTTAAAATGACAGAATTAATGAATGCACTGATTACAACAAGTGATAAAGACGCACCCTTTAGTCTTAGCAAGATCCCAATGCCAGAGGTTTTTGACCAAGATGTTTTAGTTGAAGTTCAGGCTGTTTCGGTCAATCCAGTTGATACAAAGCAACGAACTGTAGCGGTCGCAAATGGTTCGACGAAGGTGCTAGGCTACGATGCAGTTGGAACCATTTCAGCAATCGGTTCAAAGGTGACCAAGTTTAAAGTCGGCGACAAGATTATGTATGCTGGCGAATTAGGACGAACTGGTTCAAATGCGCAGTTTGAAGCCGTGCACGAAAATCTGGCAGCTTTAGCACCGGAAGGATTTCAAAATGCTCAGCTAGCTGGCGTGCCTTTGACATTTCTAACAGCTTACGAACTCTTGGTTGATAAATTCGGGTTAATTCCTGATAAAAATGCGAATGATGGTCAGACGATTTTAATCATCAATGGTGCTGGTGGAGTTGGTTCAAGTATGATTCAACTGGCAAAATGGATGGGACTCAAAGTGATCGCAACTGCTTCTCGTCCAGAAACTAAAAAATGGGTTTTGCAATTAGGCGCCACCCATGTCGTCAATCACCGCGAAGATTATGTACAAGCTATTCACGAACTTGGCTACGAAGCACTGCCATATATTGCGATTCTGCATGATCCCAACCAACATTTTGAACAAGCGGCTGAGTTGATTAGCGCTTTTGGTCATATTGGGAGCATCGTGGAGAATCAACAGCCCCTTCCTATGAACCTAATTAAGAATAAAGCAGCCTCGTTTGACTGGGAGTTTATGTTTGCCAAAGCCAACTATCAATTTGACACAGCTTCTCAGGGCGCTGCATTGGCCCTAGCAGCTCGTTTGATCGAAAACGGTGAGTATCTCATCCCCGTGACGCAAACGCTCCATGGCATGACTGCTGAGACGCTTCTCGAAGGGCACCACATTATTGAAGCAAATAATTTCATTGGCAAGTTAACAATTGAATATTAGTACAATTTAAAGTGCAAACAAAAAATCCGACCCAAGAGCCGGATTTTTTAATTACTTAGCTTCAACGACTTGCTTACCATTGTAAGTACCGTCAGTGGCCACGTGGTGATTACGTACATAAACACCGTTTTCGTTCATGTGGATTGCAGGGGCTTGAATACCACCACGACCTCCACGGCGTGAACGCTTCTTAGCTTTTGAAGTCTTGTGTGTAGGAACTGCCATAGTTTTATATCCTCCTTTTACGCTACCAAGCCTAAATCGAGGAGGCAGCATTAAATTAATAATCGATTATTTTTCAACTGTTCTAATTTACATGTTTTTGACGCAAATGTCAAGAGCAGAGGACTGAAAATTTTCAATTCGTACTGGTTTACAATTTCTAGTATACCATGATAAGCTGTTGATATTGCATTTTTGCTTGTACGAACAACATATCAGAGGGGGTCTGATGAATTTTTTACATGAATATACCGAGGCATATCTTCTTACGTTACGTTATATCAACGATGTAGTTTCAGAGCCGGCTGTTGACTTTGACATAAGTTTTGAGCAATATTTGATTCTCACAAAAATCCAGGAAAATCCAAAGCTAACCATGTCAGACTTTGTTGAGCGCCGTCGTCTGAGTCGTGCAGCGATTTCTCTGATGCTGACTGATTTAGAAAAGAAGACATTGATGATACGCAAAGCTTGCCGGGCTGATAAACGCAGAAAATATTTGAAAATTACTGCTGAGGGTGCGCGCATTCAACAGATCATTGAGGCGCGCGTGAACGAACGCTTTACTGATTGGATGAACGAATTCGGTGAAGAAAAAGCACTTTTGATTCTTGATCTTATTCGTGAATTCGAGCAAAAATTCGTTTCAAAAACGCGCGAACGAATTCTGGAAAACGATGCAGATTAGCTAACGTGCCGTGTTAGTTGTGAAACGGCTTGGTCATTTTTCACTTGTGCTTGTAATATTCAGTGGAGTTATTCTGTCGTCGGATGACCCGCCCTTGCCGAATCTAGTCGAAACTTTTCACGCGTGCTTTAGCGCCGTGAAATTGGCGAATTATTTCGCAATTCGACATGAATCGTGTCGGGAGCTCCGTTACTAAGCAGTTCAGCCGGTTCACCGACTGACCAGCAAAGTACTGCGCATCGTGTTCTGGTAAGCGATAAATCGCAAACAGAACGCATAAATCCGAACGAAAAGAATCTTTAGCGAAGCTGATCAACCAAAGGGCAAAATTACACAACTAACACACCGCGTTAATTACTGTAAACTTTTCATAATTTTGTAGAATAAGCGGGCTTGAAATTATTGCGACGGTTGTTGTATACTATAACTTGTTGATTGGGTATTCGCCAAGCGGTAAGGCAATAGTTTCTGATACTATCATGCACTGGTTCGAATCCAGTATACCCAGTAATTAAGGTTGTAAATGCTTATATAACAACGTTTCATGAGCATCAAATTAAAAATTGCCCCCCTAGTTGGCCCCAAGTTAAAAACCCTATTATAACGGTCTCAGTACTGTCATAGTAGGATTTTTTGTTAGTGCCGAATTTATATAATATTCCTAAAACACTTCTTTATCCGTATTATGGATTGGCAGATTAATAAAATCATAATCCTTAATACTTTGAATATCTTCAGTTCCCCAGAAATACGCCGTGTAAGATCCAGCCAACATCAGATTCAATGGTTCGTCATCAATTTGATGTTGCAAGATAACAACTGGCTTATTCAACGCAACTCCATAACCGATTTCAAAAATAGTGCCCTCGTCTGGCCGAGTATTTCCACTCTCCGTATCAAAATCAAACGTCGCCACAATGACGTCAGCTTGATTAATCGCCTGCACATCCGCGCGGTAGGTCGCATCCTGCCATTCGCGCTCGTGCATCGCCGTTGCTAGCTCACCACCATACTTATTAACTATTTCCGTTTGTTGATGCTCGCGTGGCTCATAAATATAACCAATTGTTGGATTTTGCTCCAACAATTTCTTTGCTTGATTCAACCGTTCGTTTTGCGCCTCTGAAAAAAATGGGCCTGCCAAGTAAACTCGTTGTGTCATTAGTTAATTCTCCTTTAAATGATTGCTCTTTGTTTGCTTTTTTTCATTATAGCGGTATTTTCCTGTAAAAATCAACGGCAAAGTCTATTCTTCATTATAAAGTTTCATTAGTTCACGTCTTCTCATTTTTACATATTTTAAAAAGCCGTTTAAAAGGAGTTAATTCATTGTTATTAAAATTATTTTAATAAAATAAGAGTTATTGCTTGATAAATTAGATTTAGATGATAATATAAACTCATAGGTTATTTCAAAACCTAAAATTAATTGCTAATATAGCAGGAGAAAATTTTATGAATAAATTAACTCACGTACTTGGTCTCACTTTGGCAGTCACTGCAATCGGCGTCAGTGCTCATGTCGTTCAAGCTCATGCGCAGGATTACAATGAGGTCGTTCAAAATTCCTTAAAAGATCCGGGCTACAAAAACGGCAAACAAGTTCTCCATTTCTCTAATCAAAACTTAACAAGCCTTAAAAATTCAAAGTATTCGTATTACTTTAAGAATCAAGACTGTCGTTACCTAAACGCCTACCTAGTTGTGCGGGATTCAGCGGCACAATTCTCACCAGTCTTTCCAATTACTGTTGATAAAGTAACCCATAATACATACCTCGGTGCCCAAATCGGCAAAGATTGGCCTGATACGCCAACTCCTTACGATCCGAATGCACCTTTGCACCCAGTTGAAGAGGCAAATCACCACAGCTATCAATTCACGAACTTGTACAGTTCTGCTGGAATCAAGACGGCCCTTGATTGCTACGATGATGAAGTGAAAAATTTCGTTTATAAGAACCACGACACCGCCGTCTATATTCCTAATTGGACTGAATACTGGAAGACTCATTCAGATGATGTCGAAGTTAAATAATTAATTCACTTTAGAGTTGTAGTTATTAAAATGATCAAGCCATTAAAAGTCGCTAGTTTAGGCGAACTTCTTAATGGTTTTTTCATTATAGCGGTATTTTCCTGTAAAAATCAACGGCAAAGTCTGGCATAATTTATAAACGACATAAAAAGAACTCCCATCGCTGAGAGTTCCAATTTCGGGTTCTATAATATTTGGGACTGATGAATAACATTTGTTTGTTATTCATTGGTTCCATTTTTGTTTTTGATTAGCCAAATGGCTAATCTATAATTGTTTAAGTCAACGTCAATGATTTT
>JAITPD010000005.1 GCA_031289615.1 Lactobacillaceae bacterium
TTTCCGCCGGCCATCGTCATCGTGATATAACTTGGCAAGCCCGTGTCGCTATTAAGAGTCGCAATCGTATATGGGCTGCTTGAAAGCGCGGTTGCTGTCGTATCATCTGGATTTTGCCAGTAGTAAGATGTTTTCCCAGGAGTTAGATTGCTTAGCTGCGTGACTTGAACTTGGAAATTTGGCTTCACTCCGCGGTCATCCGTAAAATTAAGTTGCATTTGGTCATTTCCAGGAATCAAGGTACTCCAACTGCCGTTAACTGGCAGCGTTCCTAGCAAAACATTGTAAGTCCGATCAGGCGTTGAGGCATTCATTGCCATCCCATCCGGTGTATAGAATTGAATATACTTAGCTGTCTGCAAATATGCAAGATCGCTGTTGGTATAACTTGTCGGCGTCATATTTGCAGAACTAAATTGACCGTTCGTAATTCCTGTTGCAACGCGCTTCCACAGATCGTTAATTCCACCAGTTCCGTCATATATTGTTGAAGCATGTAGTCGTAATCCAGATCCATTGATGTTGATTGGAATATCTGCACTTGCATCAAAAACCGTCCCGCCTTTAGTTTGCAATCTCCACAACTTTGAATCATTGACATTAATCACCGAATTGATTCCAGGCGAACCAGAAATTAGGGAAGCACTTGTATTTAAATTATTTATTTTAATGATCGCGCCTTTACCAAAGTTCCAGTTAACTGGTCCATTGTTGCCAAAGCCATCTAAGTTAATCGAACCACCACCAGTTGCAACCTCAAAGTCACCATAATCGCCAATGTTAAAAGTCCATGCGTCATTTCCGCTCCACATAAACCAACTACCAAAGCGATGGGCAGTTTTCTCAGTTCCATTGATTTTAAAAGAAGCATTGTTTCCAATATTCCACGTTAATGGCCCACTATTACCGTCATCGTAGTACATAGTGTATGTGTCATCCAAGTTCCAAATTAGATTGGCATTATCATGAATGTTTAAAATTGATGAGGTATTTCCATACGTATACAATGGTTGATCATTTTCCCAACTTTGATTTAGGGTTGTTGTTCCATCCATCACCTCAATATCAAAGCCACCTTGAACCCATTCACCTTGATTATCTATTCCTGCACGATCATTTTTTTCATAGATGTTAAATGTATTATTTCCATACAGTTTAATCACCCCATTATCATTGCGTAAGGGGGATGCTCCACCAGTTGAGTTTCCATTTGTATACGTCACATTCTTATATGCTGTGATTGCCGTGGCAGCACCTGTGATTGGGAAAATACCATTCGCATTCGCAAGAACCACATTGGCATCCTCTAGTTCTAAAAGCGTATTATTGGTAACCTTGTTGCTTGACGAATAAAATCCTGAAGTATTATCGCGACCATTATTAGTAGTCGCTGTGGGATTAATTCCCGCATAAAGAGTATGTTGATTTGCCTTAATCGTGACACCAAAGCCATCACGTAGCGCTATTCCAGTCTCAAATGCTGAAACTCCTGGAACATCCCCAATCACATTAAAAACAACTTGTTGCACTGCTCCGGTACCATTAGCAACAACATTATACGTGTCAAACATGTCCACCCAAGTGTCGACATTATAGTACGTGTTTCCAGCTGTCCCAGTCACTGATCCATTCGTATCCGTCATGTAACCTGGTGTTGTGGCAGTTCCTTGCGTATTAGATAAATCTGCTGCAGACCCTGTTCCACTTAAACCAAACAATCCAAACATGAGGAATAGCAAGCTTAGCAATATTTTTTTCATCGTTATTGTCATGTTCTCCTCCTGAACTTTAAATTCCAGCAACGAGGCTGTGAGTAATTATCGCATTATACTGGACACCAGTTGACAGGCCGGTCTTATTCAGCAAATTAAGCGTTGCATTAGCCCCACCGGACACGTTTAACCCATTTGTATCAGCTCCTGCCCTAATAACTGTTCCATTTTGATTAAAAATATTGATCTGCGAGCTACCTTGAACACTTCCATCCGTCGAATCAGCAACTGAAAGTATGAAATCTATCACCGGCAACTTTTTAGCTGAATTATTAGCGATGGTAAAATCACTAATTTTGGCTTGAATTTGAAAACCGCTCGATCCACCTCTTAAATCAACAATAGTATACGGTTGATCCCCGCTCGCTACCACCTGCTGCACGGTATTTTTGGCTGTCCCAAAATCAAAACTTGGATAAGCTGTCATATATAATGCATTTGTTGAAGGTGCCGTCACATTGATATTTGCCGTACCATTACCATTGGTTACTGCCTCCGCGTTCGTATAGAAAGAACTAGCAAATACTAATGTCATAATACTTATCACAAATATTTTTTTCATCTGCATAGCCTCCATATCCTTTTTTACTTTCTGCGTGTCGTCCAAAAAACTAATTTAATCGCTCCAATCCAGCCAATTCCAATCAAGAACAGTGGCAACCACCATGCTCGTACTTCTTCATTTTTAATTGCTTGCTGATTAGCTTTACGCGTTTGACCGATTTTGTTTCTAGTCTCTTTTAATGCCTTTTCGCCCGTCACAACACGCGTTAAACGAGCTTGAACTAAGACTCGATTGACTGTCCTAGTCGCATCTGAACACGTCACTAGACTAATCCGCGATTCCCCCACAGTATCATGAACTCTTTCAATTTGATTTTCAGTAATCGTATTTTTTTGATGAATCTTATAAACGTAATACTTGCCTAAATATTGTAGATAAACCGTTTGCGCAATTTTAGTTTTTGTCAATGAGCCAAAGTGCAGATTGCGCAGCCCCATATTATGCGCCACCAAAACCAAGTTATGATTGATTGGCTGACGTTTTGGGAACAAAGAAACTGCGCCAAACGTCAAATTGGCATTAGTTAAACTTGTATAAACATCGTCGCGCAAACCAATCGCTGGAATCGCCACCTGACCAACTGCATCTCTATTTTGTTGCTTGACATAATTCAGCATCGTGGAAAGCGTTACTGGTCTAATCGTTTGCGCCGGTTGAATTCGTGGTAATTTGGTTTGATAATGCACCGTCTGATGACCTGCCAACCGCAGAGCTTGATAATCCCGAAACACAGGAAGTGCAAACAACACAGCAGCCAATGTAAAGATGCTGATCACCACTCCTCTTAATATAAGCTGCTTATCCATGAACCAACCCTACTTTACTTTTTTAATCAATCGAACATGCTTTCCTTGCTTCAAAAGGCGCTTGTATTCGCGTTCTGAAACTTTCCGCATCACGGTAACTAACTTGCCTTCCACGTCACGCACGTCTTCTTCGATTTCAACAAGCTCGTCATCCTTAAGACGCTTCCAAAGAATGAACCACAACAATCCACCAAGTAAGGCTAAGACGATTGCAACAATCATCAACAACTTCAGCCAATCAAAGTGCTTAATCGTAACGTCCTTGGCATTGTATTTCTTGGCAACCGCACCAGAAATCGTAAACTTCCGGTTAAATTGCCAGCGATACTTATATTGATCTCCTTGCTTGTTAAAGAGCTTCGTTTTATATTTTCCATTAACGTCCTTTAAAGCATACGCAGTGAGTTTCAAGCGATATGTTCCCGGATTAAGCTTCTTTCCATTTCCCAGCATCACTGAATAATCAAAATTACTATTGGGCGCCATTTGCATCATGTTGTCCTTTGATGAATACAGAACTTTCTTTCCGTTGGCGTCAAAAATTTTTGCACTGACTGCCATTTGATTAACATAAACTGCCAGTGGGTTTTGCAAATTCATTGAAATAGCGTTCCGATAATTAACCTGGTTAGCTTGAATCTTGCTTAACTTCAAACCATCATGATTAATTTTTGCATCAGAATATGGATTTGGAATCGACTGACGTATTAAAAAGCCAAGCTGAAAGCCATAAATATTTTTAATTGCCATAGTTGAAGACTTGTTCGTTTTTGCAGCCTTATCTGCCGCTTGATCAGAGAATGTCAATCCACCAGCAATGATTCCTTCAACATGTTGCTCCGGCATCGTGACATGCACGATCACATCTTTAGTTTCACCTGGCTGAATTGTGACATTTGGCTGAACCGTTAACAAATCCTTCAAGTTGTACTTCAGAGTTCGATCAATTTTTGACTTGTTGGTACCGTACTCAACAACTCCATTGATGTTAGTTGTTGCCGGTGCGACTTTAGTAGTGACCGTGACTGGCTTTTTAGTCGAATTTGAATATCTGAGCGTCACGTCTTGTGATTCACCTGGTTGCAAGACCAAATTATAAAACCCATCTTTTTTGTCAACCTGATTGTCTGGCAAGACCGGTACAACCGAAAAACTCAATTGATTTGCAGATACTAGCTCACCCATGCTCAAGCCGATGATAGTAACCATAATTAACAATAAATATTTAATAAACTTTTGCATTCCAATTCCTTTCAAGCGCCTTTCCATTCTGCTGTGTTTTCCTGTAAATTGGTTTTTCTTGTGATACAGTAGCTATGCAACATCTTGGCCATTTTTAACTTACGTGATAGCTTTCGACTTTGGTTATTTTTTTATTTGCGTGGTGGATTTTCGATAAAGATAGTAAGTGGCGACACGGCCCCATTCGACTATACATTTTTGCAAAATGCGTCGAATTGGTGCCGCTACCTCGCTGATTCACCTACTATCATCATATCAATCCATCACGCTTTTACTAAAGTGACAAGATGTTACGCACTTTGCTTGATCTGCGAAGCGATTCTGTCGTCGGATGACCAGTCCCTGCCGAATCTAGGCGAACCTTTTCACGCGTGCTTTAGCGCCGTGAAATTGGCGAATTATTTCGCCATTCGCCATGAATCGTGCAGGGCAAATCCGAACGTAAAGAATCTTTAGCGAAGCTGATCAAACAAAGTACAATTACATACCTAACCACATACTCTAAACATAGAAGCTGGCAGATAAATTTCCACCAGCTTCTGTATCCATATCAATCAAATTGACCTGATTAACTTACAATTTGACTGGGTGTATCACCAAGCATCCATTGGACTGTAGTTGTATAACCAGCTGCAACCCTGCCACTCTTACCAGGTACAAATAATGTCGCCGCTGAGTCTGTTGATGAACGGACAACAGCACTACCATCGTGATTATGGCTAACTTGGTTGAATTTCAGTGAATTTTCATCACCAAAACTTAACAAGTGCGTCCCAGAAGTTCCATTGACCTCCCCGTCCATTGCAGCCGTTCCTGACATTAAGTCAATTACGCCACCACCAGGTATTAAAACAAAGCTTTCTCTTATTGTTACGCCAGTTCCAGCTGTTGTAGTCACATGGGTTACAATACTAAATTCCACCTGCGCACCCTTCAGTTTAATTCCTCTGGCTGTTGTGAATTCATTTACTTGCTTTGCTGACAAAATCCAACCAGAAAACGTTCCACGATTATCAGTAATTTGAACGTAATTAGATCCCGTTGCTTTAGTCCCGTCTTCCTTTGTATATACTTGGGCGGACGCTTCATAAATCGCATCAGATGCAGTAATCTTTTGAACCCCGAAGTCTAGTGAAGATACGAAGTCCAATGAAAGTGGCCCAGCCGTTATAGAATTAACACCATTACTAACTGGATTCTCAGGGGTAACTGGAGAAGTTGGGTCAGTTGGATCTACAGGCTTGGTCCGATCGGTGCTGGCAATATAACCAATACCATTAGTTGTATCATACGTATCCATCGTTGCTGTACTTGTAGTCAGGGCGAACAATAACAACGATGCAAATGTAATTGTTATTGTTACTTTTTTATTCATAAGCTGCTTCCCTCTTTAATAAACGTTTTTAGTGAATTAATTTCGGCAAAAACATTCGGATTTACGCTAATTAACTTCCACGTTTTAACATATTGGTCATTTTTTACTTGCGTGGTAGCTTTTCGATAAAGATAGTAAGCGGCGACACGGTCCCATTCTACTTTTAATTTCGGTAAACCGAAATTTAGTCGAATTGGTGCCGCTACCTCGCGTGATCACCTACTATCATCATTTCAATCCACCACGCTTTAAATAAAAATGACCAAGTTTGCTATTCAGCGTAGCGATTCTGTCGTCGGATGACCAGCCCTTGCCGAATCTAGGCGAACCTTTTCACGCGCGCTTTAGTGCCGTGAAATTTGCAAATTATTTTGCCATTCGACATGAATCGTGCAGGGCAAATCCGAACGAAAGAATCTTTAGCGAAGCTGAAACAAACTAATTAAACGTTTCATAATTATCCTACACATTAAATAGCATTGTTGACAGATGGTGTTTGTGACAAATTCCACTGCAATGTTGTAGTGTATGCCCCAACACGCTTAGTAGCTGCTCCAGGCACATCTAACGCAATTGCCGTTGCCCCAGAAGTAGCGTCATTTCCATAACGGGTCACCCATGTCCCTTGACCTTCATTAGCTTGAGCAGTAGTCACGACTGTTGCCGCACCCTTCTTCAAAATAAAACTAGTAGCAGCAGTTGGAACGCCAGCATTAGAACCAGTAGCAGTCAGCGCATTACCATTCGTAAATGAAATCTGTGCCCCATTCAAGATGTTAGCACCATTCAAGAAATCGTCCATTTGTGTAACGTTCAAAGACCAACCTAGATCTTCACCAGTGTTATCAGTCACTTGAACATAATTTGGCACATCCTTGGGCGCTCCACTAGCATCAATTCCTGAGGTCAATGCTGCATAATATGTTTCGTTAGTTGACGTAATCTTTTGGGTTCCAAAATCAAGTGATGATGCAAAATCAATTGAAAGTGGTCCAGCCGTTCCAGGATTAGAAGGTTGGTTTGGCACAAAAGGCTTATTAGGATCAGTTGGGTCAACTGGCTTGGTTGGATCAGTGTTTGGTGTAAATGTCACTGAGGCATTTGATGAATATTGCACAGGTGTAACTGCGGCAATTACACTCGTTGATTGAGATAGCAAAAATGCTGAAAGTGCTACACTAGTAAATAAAACTGTCTTCTTCATGAAAATTCTCCTTAAATATAAAACAAACGACGTCAATATCAATTGAACCTAACGATAGGCTCTCTTCGGTATTAAAATTGCTCCCCCTAAGATTATTAGTAATAGTGGCAAGCCAAATTTTTGCAGGAAAGATCGATCCCCCGTATTTGGTAAAACCGGCTCTGTCCCCTTAACATTTACCCCACCGTAAAACGGATTGTCCTTCTCATTTGGTTGAAAAACTTGTCCAGTTGAATTACCTGGCTTTGGCGTAACTTTTGGATATTCATATTTACCAACAACACCAACATTACCGGTAACATTCACATTTGAATGACCGACACCCTTGTCATCAGCCATCACAACCGGGCCAAAGAAAAGGCTTAAACCCACACTAACAAGCAGAATAATTGTCTTCAACTCATTCACACCCCCTTTAGCGTTAAAATTATTCAAAAAGAAATCCTCAAATTAGCTTCATTATTTCGCTAACTCAAGTTCCTTACATAAAGTTTAATATAATTTTTAAGCGCGTTTATATGGTTTTTTTAACAATTATTTAAAATTAATCACACACAAAATTAAAACTTTTCTCATATTTCCTTCGCATTTTAATTTATAAAGAAGTTCGCAACGGCAGTTTACAAAAAATAGACCAACTTCCCCTTCGTTTAGGAAATTGATCTATTATATCTACTTTTTTTAGCGTGTACTTTCACGCACAATCAAATCAGGCGCTACAACTTTTGAAACACAAGGCTTATCTTCAATCAGGTTCACAAGTTCATCAGCAATCATCCTTGAAATTTTCTCCAGTGGTTGCCGAATTGTTGTTAGCTGTGGCGAGGTAATGCGGTCAATGAACAGCCCGTCAAAACCAACAACTCCATATTTTTCAGGAATCGAATCTTTGCGTCCCAATGCCCGCAAAACTCCTAAGGCAATTCGATCTGTCGCGCACACAAAGCCCGTATTTTCAGGGAAGTCAAGTTTCTTAATAATATTTTCAGTCGCAGCAGAACTATTGGGTGCAAAATACTTAGTAGCATTCAACCCACTCCGCTTCATCACTAATTCATAGCCCTTTTCACGTTCAAGTTCAAACGGACGACCATTTTGAATTCCGACAAAAACAACATCATCATAGCCAAGATCCAGCAAATATTGCGTGCTCATCTCCAAGCCTAATTTATTATTTACATCAATATAAGGCAAATTAGAATCATCAGGTGTTAAGCCATATAAAATCACCGGCACATCCATTGATTCAAAAATAGGAAGTTGTTCTTCCGACCATCCTGTCACAATAATTGCCTCAGCATTCGAACTCTTCCGGTGCTCATATGAAATCTCCATCGTATAGCCACGATTTTGGAATTCTTCCGCTAAATGCAAAAGTAAATATGCATAATTTGGTTCAACCTTTTCAATATCATCAAGAATTAGAAACTGAACACCATAAGTCCGATCAGAAACCAATTCTTTTGCGGCGCGGTTTGGCTTATAATTAATTTCTTTAATAATCTGTTCAACAACTTCGCGTACTTCCGCTGAAACCTTTTCTGGATGATTAATCACACGCGAAACAGTCATTTTTGACACACTTGCTCGGCGTGCCACATCTGCAATTGTCGCCATTTTCTGTTCTCCCAACATTTAGCTTTTAAATTATCATAACGAAATGATTTAAATAATTTGTTATCAAAACATGCTGATTTTATTTACAAAGATTGCGAGCTATGCAGATCATCAAAAAATTCAATCCATGCTTCCATCTTCTTATTCATCGTAGTTGGGCGTTTATAACCTTTTTTAAGAAATTTAACAATGATTGTGAAGAGCGTTTGGTTATTAAGCAAATTTGCAATAGCCATGCTCATCCCAAAGAGGTCCCCATCTTGAACCAATATGCCGGTCTGACCATGTTTAATTAGTTTATGAGCAGTTTGTGAGTTAAAACTAACTGGTACTACCCCATTGACCTGACTTTTAGTGATCATTTCTTCACTTAACAATGTCTGCTCTGTTAGCAAGATCATACTATAATTTTGCATTGTTTCATTGGAAGGTCGGGCCGAAGCTTCATCATTACCAACAATGAGTCGAATTGATTTTTCAAAATGGTATCGTTGAATTAGTTGTTGAATAATATCAACGTCCTCTGTTGCAGGATTTCCATCCCAATAAAGATCTAACGTGACTGGCAAACCAAGTAGGCGCAACATTTCAATTACTTTAATAGCTTGTTCAGCTGCTATTCGTGAGGTAATTACGGCTAATAAGTTAAATTGATTGTGCAAAATAAATGGATTGTATTCACTTTGCCCACCCGGTAGCACAAAAATTTGCTCTGAATTAAAATGATTTCGAATCAATGTGCGCTTAAGTTGTTTAGATGAAGCAATGATTCGAAAAACCCGATCGTAGTTCGCAATCAAAATCGGTAATGCTTCATGTACGTCCTGCGCTCTTAAAATGAACACCTTCTTTTTAGTTGCCCGAATGTCCAACACTTTTTTATACTTAGTTGGCCCAGCAGCAATCACAACATCGTCTGTAGAGATGATGCGGTTTAGCTTTCGTAAATCAAGGTCTTTTTTTGAGCTCAGCATTTGCATCTGATCGCCATAGTCAGGAATCAGACTCATAAATTCAAAGAGTCGTTGGTCATAATCATTTAGCATCCGCTTAACAAAATAATTCATATGTAGCTCCCCCAAAATGTTCAATTAGCAAAATTGTTATACGGTAACACAAATTCTTATGCTATTGATACAATTAAACCACTTATTAATCATTAGTAAATGTGTTTTTTTTAATCCAACAAACAAAAAAAGCTCACTTAGTTAAAGTAAGCTATTTCAAAAACATAGATTAATTTTGGTAATCTGCACTTTAAAACTCGCTTAAATCACTTGCGAATTTTTGCAAGTATGTGTGATTGAATAACCTCATAAATGTAATTGATTTGATTTTCATTTGGCAAACTATCAAAAATCAAAGTGGTCATTTTATCCAAGCCGTTGAGCGGACGCGAGGTAATAATCACATCGTCAGTACTCATAACTTCTGTATGCACATTCACAAACCCAACAAAACGTGCAGAAATTTGGTCTTTTAAAATATAATCATTGCCAGAATTTTCTGGAAAGAAAATACCAACATTAACCTTAGGCAATATTTTAGGATCAATCACCGCCAAAAAAGCGCCAATATAATCATCCAGCAAATACAATTCAACTTGTTTAACTGAAATTTCCATTTCCTTGGCCATTTTATCCAAGATTATCATCATAAATTCACTCACAATTGGATACTTCACTTTATTGTCACCTAATGGACGTCTCTTATTAGAACTGTGTAATGGACTATACAACAGGAAATTCATAATTGATCCATAGGTAATTGAGAAAAATCGTGAGCGAACATTTTGATCTAGCTCAATATCAAAAACATCTTTAAACGTATCCATCGCCATTGTTTGAAAATGAACAATTTTTTGATACATTACTGTGCCTTCCAAAAGATCGGCATTGGTCTCATTACTAACCAGCATAATCAGACTCACCCACATGTACTGAACTTCTTGTGTAGTTTCATCTTCTGACATTTGCGGAAAAAATTCCTTAATCATATGTTTTAGTTCATACAAGTGCTTCCTACTTCGAATATTGATGAAATTAAAATCAAGTCGATATAACTCAACGTCCTCTAAATCAATGAAATGGTGATTTTGTAAACGTAAAATCCAAGTTGAAATCGCATTTAATAACATCTCTTTTTGATTGGTACCACCAAAGCCATCAAAATTTTCAAATGACTCGAAAATCATTTTATTCACATATCCATCACCAATCTTATTGACATTTAATAGACTGTTCATGCGCCATAAAAAATCAAATATTAGCAACCGAATGTTAATTTCATTCCCCGTTAGCTGCAAATTATGACTAATGCTGATGTCATAACATTGAAGTTCATTGCGGACCTTCTTGACCAAAATAGCTAATTCATTTTCAGAAAGATTTTGTTGCAGGCGAAATTTAACATTTCCGGGATAAGTTTGCGTGGCTATTGCGTAAAGATACTTTGCCATATCAGAACGAGTAATGATTATATTTTTCAAAAGGCCAGGATTAACAATGGTCTCTCTGTTGACATGAATAACTCGATCATTCCACTGAACATTAAAAGCCAAATGATCACTTGATAGTAAATCATGACCAAGTTGTTCTAACTGTTTCACTGTCCTTGTGACGATATATGGTGACCAATTAAAATGGCGCTTAATCTGAACAAATGAAATACTGGTCGTCGTTGTATCGAAAATCAAATAATTATTAAGTTCAACAGCCTTTAAATCAGTATCGTTTAACATCCAATCAAAGTTACCAACCCACATTAATTTCACTTCCTTACTATTTTTACAAACAATTCATTAAATTCATAATATATTAATTTCTCAATCATTACATTATGTTATCGATAACATGTTTTTATTTTTGTAAGCAAGTCGAACTTTGTAGTTTGTTATTTTGATGATTATGGTAGTTTAGACTAAGTTTTTAGGATTTATTTGATTGTATTCGTTTATGTAAAACACAGAGTTGCATCTAAAAATTAGAATCGTCTCTGCATCTTCAATTTTGTTATTCTTCAATATCTAGTTGAATGTCATCAACTTTTTTGTCTTCAGCTTCTGGCTCATTCGCATCAGATTCACTTGTTGCTTCAGCTGGCTCCGTACCTTCTTCAAGATAAGCACTGCGTACGCGAGTGAAAATATCATCATAAGCAACTTTGTTTTCTGGATCATCTAGCCAACTCATAACATTGATTTTACCCTGCCCGATTTTTTCGCCATTATATGAGAACCATGAACCAGCCTTTTCAATAATATCCTTATCAACTGCTAAGTCAATCATTTCACCAGTCTTTGAAATTCCCTTACCAAACATGATTTCTACTTCTACTTCACGGAAAGGTGCTGCAACTTTGTTCTTAACAACTTTAATCCGAGTTAGATTTCCAACTGACTTAACGTTTTCATCCTTATCTTTCTTAGCGGCATCAATTCCACCCTTACGACGAACATCCAAACGAACTGTTGAATAAAACTTCAATGCACGTCCACCTGGAGTTGTTTCAGGATTACCGAACATAATTCCAATCTTCTCACGAAGTTGGTTGATAAAGATCACAGTAGTCCCTGTTTTTAAAATGGCACCAGAAAGCTTACGCAAAGCTTGTGACATCATTCGGGCCTGCAAACCAACAGTGGTGTCACCAATTTCTCCATCAATTTCAGCCTTAGGTGTCAAAGCAGCCACTGAATCGACGACAACTAAGTCAACTGCTGCAGATTGAATCAAAGCATCAGCAATGGCCAATCCTTGTTCACCAGTATCTGGTTGTGACAAAAGCAAATCATCAACCTGTACACCAAGAGCCTTAGCATATTCAATATCCATCGCATTTTCGGCGTCAATATAGGCTACAATTCCGCCATTTGCTTGAGCTTCAGCGGCAGCATGCAATGCAAGAGTTGTCTTACCTGATGATTCAGGACCATAAATTTCAATAATGCGGCCTTTAGGATACCCACCGATTCCAAGCGCAATATCAAGTTTTAACGAACCAGTTGAAGTTGACTCAACCTTTGTCAGCTTTGAATCACCCATCTTCATAACTGCGCCCTTACCAAAAGCCTTTTCAATCTTCTTTAGCGCTTCCTTCAAGGCAGCATCACGTGCCTTAGGATCAGTAATTTTACTTTCAATTTTCTTATTAGGGTTAATATTTTTTCCTGAAGTTGCCATTGATTTAATCTCCATTATTTTCTTGATAAATTAAGTATAACCTAATTTTGTATTTTTGTAACTAGTTTTGCTCAAAATATTTTTCTGGAGTTTTTAAAATTGCTCCAAGTAGTTCTGCTGCTGCCTCAACCGATTGTTTTCGAACAGCTTGACGGTCCCCACTAAAACTAAATTTTTGCGCATAGCTTCCCTCAATCCCATGTGCAATTCCAATATAAACCGTTCCCGCTGGTTGGCCTTCTAAACTATCAGGCCCAGCAACACCCGTAAAACTAACCGCCCAATCAGTCTTTAGGCGCCTTAAAGCTCCAAACGCCATCGCAAGCGCAACTTGTTTAGAGACGACCCCATACGTTTCAATTAATTGCTTAGGTACCCCAACTAACTCTGTTTTGGCCTCAGCAGCATACGTCACAAATGCGCCAGGAAAAACTGCTGAAATTCCAGATACTTCAGCTAAACTTGCAGCAAACAAGCCCGCCGTTAAACTCTCTGCAGACGTAATTGTCTGGCGTCGCTCAATTAAGCTTTCACCTAATTCTTGAATTGTCATCATTTCATCCCTCCTTCTCAATTAAGAAGAACCAAAAACTTACCCAACTGTGAATAATTAAATTAAAAAAGAGCCTCATTTTTATTGTCAGCCCTTTTCTATTTTATTTGAAACCATCTGCAAAGACGAAACGCGCCTTCCAGAAATATTCAACGCCTGAATAAACTGTAAAGAAGACCGCAATCCAAATCATGATCTGTGCAAATGGAACGTGAATCAACGAGAAACCAAAATTGTGTAGCAAAAAGAAAATAATTGCCAACATTTGCGTCGTTGTCTTAATTTTACCAGGCATCGCTGCGGCCAACACGGTTCCATTGTTTTCAACAATCAATGTCCGTAGACCCGTCACAGCAAGTTCACGAATCACAACGACCGCAACCATCCAGGCTGGAACCCAATTGAATTGGACAAAGAAAATTAAGGCCGTCATGACCAACAACTTATCAGCAAGTGGATCAGCAAATTTACCGAAATTTGTCACAAGATGTTGGCGACGAGCAATTTGTCCATCTGCTGTATCTGTCAACGAAGCAACGATAAAGATGATTGCCGCAACTAAATGCGTGATTGGTAATTGATTTCCGCCCCAAAGATCGACTGGTAACATCAACACAACCGCGAAGATTGGAATTAAAATAATCCGAAAAATGGTTAATTGGTTTGGTAAATTCATTATTAACTTCCTAGTTCTAACTTTACTTTTGTGAAATGTTGAAGATTGCACTCCAAACTAAGCTGGCATTGTTGATTGGTGCATCAACCCCGTTAAACTTAAATGTTAAATTATTAGCATTTCCAGTTTGCACAGTGACGCTTGTAATGTCATTTGCTATGTCAATATCGTGCGTTTCGTTGGCTTGAATCGTTCCAGAATACAAAATTGCTCCGGTGTTTGACTTAACTTGGGTCCAAGATGCACCGCTTCCAGTGATTGACAATTTGCGGGCGTCATTAGCTGGTACCTTCACATCTAACGTTGATTGGTTACCGGAAATTGTTGGTGCTGCAACTTCTGTCTTTGGTGCTTCAGATGAGCTTGAAGAACTCTTTTCTTTAGCAGAAGAAGACTTTTTGGCAGAACTAACACTTGATGAAGACTTAGAAACTTGTGAAGATCCTACTGAAACCGTGGAATCATCTGCATTTTCATGCGTTGTCTTACCTGCATAATTAGCAACTACCGCCCAAACAGCAACGACAACTAGAGCTGCAGCGATGGCTAAAATCACCTTAGGCAAAACTGCACGGGTCTTTTCAATTGTAGTTTCTTCCGTACGGTGCATTCCTGCTCGGGTCACATTGTCCGCGTCCACCCGTGATTTATCCAAATCAGGTGCAACAGTGGGCTCCTTAATTTCATGGGTGTCTAACAACGATTCTGCGTCTAACCCAACCGTTGCAGCGTATTGTCTTGTGAATGCACGCTCATAAAAACTCCCGGGCAATTGATCAAATTGATCGTTCTCAATTGCTTGGAGATATCGTTTTTGAATTTTTGTTTGCGCTTGAATATCGTCAAGCGTTAAACCCTTTGCGATCCGCGCTGTTTGTAATTCTTGACCGATTCCACGTCGTTGCTCTTCTGCCATTCTATTCAATTCCTTAATTAAATAATATTTATATTTAATTTTACCATATAAACATTAATTTGGACGGGCAATTACGCTTGCAACTGGACTAGTTTTGACCGTTTTTAAAATTGCCAGCGTCTCGACTTGTGACAAATTCTGCAAAATCGTAATCTCGTCACTCAACATAGCTCCACCAAAAGTCTGTCCTTCAAAACGAGTCACGATTTCTTCAAGTGAATTTAGCTTATTGATCAGGCGACCCAATGCATCTTTTTTCACTAATTCAAATGCGTCGCTCAATTCGACAAACCGTGCTGTTATTTGGTTTAACTCTGCTGAAACCACTTCAATTAAGTGCTCAGGCTCTGGCGTCTCGCTGATCAGATTGACAAATGCAAATCCACGTTCCCAATCAAATTCAACACTAAAACTATCGTCAATTAATCCTTCGTCATACCATTCCATGTAAACTGGTGAAAATTCGCTAAATACCAAATCCATAACTAGCGACAAGGCACTAGCTTGCTTAATTGCATCGATTCCAGTTGGCACCACTTGGTTTTCAAAAAAGCGTTGTCCAATGGCCACTTTATTTCTGATTGTCTCTAAATCAATTTCAAGTGGTTCGACTTCGACAGGCTGTAACGGCATTTGAACAAATTCGGCCACTTTATCTGCACTAGATTGTTGCGTAAAAGCATCCTTCACAATGTCGCGAACTTCAAGTGCATCAAAGGCTCCCGCAATTACGACATCCATTTTCTTAGGTTGATAATTCAGGTCAAAAGCGTGTTGTAATACTACTGAATTAATTGATTCGACACTTTCAACTGTCCCCGCAATATCTTCTGCTAGCGGATCACCCGGATATAGACGTGCCATAATTGCCCGATACAAGCGTGAAGCCGGATCGTCTTGGTACATATCAATTTCTTGCCCAATAATTTTAGCTTCTTTAGTAATTTCGGTCTCATCAAAATAAGGGGTTTGCGTGAAATTCAGCAACTCCTTTAGCCCAGCATACTGATAACCTTGCGATGTGACAAAATAACTAGTTCTCGTTTGCGACGTGAAAGCATTTGAATTATCACCTAATTCGCTCAACTTGGTAAAGGCATCATAACCTGGCTGTGCAAACATTTTGTGTTCTAAAAAATGCGCTAATCCGGCTGGCTGCACGACTTGTTGGCCATCTTGAAGGTAAACTTGATCACGAGCACCAAAATCAACTGTCACCATTGCAACGAGCTGATGAAATTCAGGACGCGGAACGAGATGCAGGCTTAACCCGTTTGGCAAAGTTTCATGACCAACGACCGGCATAAAATGATTTGTTAAATTCTTCATTCGTGCCCACCTTCCGTTAAGTCCAAATCAACTTGCAACACCAATGCATTGGCAACTGTGCGTAAATCTTCAGCTGTGACAGCATTCACTTGTTGCACCCATTCTGGATCGGTCATAAAAATTTGCGTTAATTGTTGCGTTAAAATGCGTTCAATGATATTTCCTGGCTTGTCTAAGGAAACAACGAAATCGTTAATCATCAGCCGTTTAATCATTGCAAGCTCGGTCTCACTAATCAAATGATCTTGCAGATCCGCCAACTGTTCAGCAATCAGAGCTCGAGTCTGCGCCAAGTCAGCAGTTTCAAGCCCTGCTGAGACCAGCATTAAACTGGTAAATGGATTGTAATCAGAGTAAATCGAATACGAAAGGCCGGCTTTTTCGCGCACATTTAAGAAAAGCCGTGATACACCTAATCCGCCAAAGAGTGCATTAAAAACATATCCTGCAAATCTTTGTTCATGTGTAATTTTTAACGTGTAACCCAAAACCAAGCGCGCCTGTGTGACATTTTCAACAAGCGAAAGTTTTTTCACCGGCCGATTTTCGCGCTCAAAATATGGATTACCGCTGACTGCTCGAGCTTTAAAATCAAATTGTCGTGCCAATTGAATGACCTGCTCTTCGTCAATGGCACCCTGTACCACAATATCAATGCGGTCATTGTCCAACGCTTCACTAAGAGCCTGCCATGCTGACAACGGGCTAACTGATTCAACCTGTTGTTCTGTTCCAAACCCTGGTGTTGCAAGAATTGAAGAACCAAAGAATTGGTCAATCGCCCGCCGAGTAGCTTGATATTCACGATCTTCCAACAACCCCGCCATCTCATCTAATGCCATTTCTTTTTGCCGGGTAAAAACCGTCACATCAAAGCCTTGTTCTGCGTTTCCAAATGGCTTTGTCAAAACAGAGTGCAAGAAATTAAACCCATCAGCCAACAAACTCTGGGTATCATTTGCAAAAAGGTCATTCACTAGCTCGAGACTGAACCGCAAGCTATGCATGGCGCCGACATTTAAAACATCTGCACTAAAATTAGCACCGTACATCTCGCTTAAAACTTGAGCCATCTTGGTTTGACTGGGATAATCTTGCGAGGCTGTTTCTGCCATATTGCTCGCCAAAAAACGTCCAGCCAAATCTGCTGTACTCTTTGAACGTGAAAAATTAATTAAGATTTGAGTGGTTGCAAATTGTTGCGTTGGAACCACGTGTAGGTAAACACCTTCATTAAGCGTAATATTTTTCAATTAAATCCCCAATTCTTGATGGCTTATTTTCATTAATTACAATATTGGTGAAACCAACCGAGACAGCTGTTGCAAAAAATGCTTCCAAAATGGCTGCCGTGCAAAGTACTCAGAATCTAATTTTGTTGATTTTTGCATATCAATTTCAAAAGTTTTCTCGAGCGCTCCAGCAATTTCCCGATCATACATAAACGCGTTGGCTTCAAAGTTCAAAACAAATGAACGAATATCCATGTTAGCTGAACCAACCGAAGCAATTCGGCCATCAATGCTCACCATTTTCGCGTGCAAGAAGCCATTATCATAACGATAAATTTCAGCTCCAACATCTAACAACTGAGAAGCATACCACTCTGTCGCCCGATATACAAACGGATGGTCGGGCATCGCTGGAATCATCAACCGCACTCGAATACCTGATTGAGCCGCCATTCGCAAAACTTCTAAGACAGCCTGATCTGGAATAAAGTAAGGTGACTGGATTGTAATACTTTCAGCAGCCGTTGCAAACATCTTTAGATAGCCCGTTTGAATTTGCTTATCCGAATTATCCGGGCCCGAAGAAACGATCTGAATCGCCGTCGTATCCTTGCTAGTTGCACGACTCTTTGGAAAATAATCATCAGAAAAAGTCAGTTGTTGCTTCCGCGTCGTTGCATTCCAGTCTGTGAAAAAACGTGATTGGATTGCCAAGACAGCATCGCCTTCAATCCGCAAATGAGTATCACGCCAATAGCCAAACTTTTTACTCTTGCCTAAATATTGATCACCAACGTTTAAGCCACCAATATAGCCGATATTTCCATCAATAATCACCAACTTACGATGATCTCGGAAATTCATTCGAAAAGTAATTGGTACATACCGCGGCGCCATAAACGGCAGAACTTGCCCACCAACATCTTTGAGGCGCTTCCACATCTTAGCGTGCCGGCCATGCGAACCCCACTGGTCAAACAAAACTCGGACACGCACGCCCTTTTTGGCCTTCATGACTAACAAGTCAACCAGTTCATTACCGATCTCATCATCGTAAATTGTAAAATATTCGAGATTAATGTGGTGTTTTGCATTTTGAATATCGTCAAAGAGCTGATCGAATTTTTTGCGTCCATCTGTGAAGATTCGCACAGCATTATGAAAGGTCAAAATTGCCTCGTCATTTTGCAAAAAGAGCCGCACAAAGCTACTTTCTTCCTCAAAATGATGGGTTTGTAATTCTGAATTTGCTAAACTTTTTTGATTTTCAACAATTTTGTCAATACCCAGCACTTCCTGGGTCTGCAGGCTAAAGATTTTGGCACTTGTTAGATTACGCCCAACGAAAAGGTAAATGATGAAGCCAACAATTGGCAGACCGATTAACACCATGAGCCACGCCCAAATAGCAGTCACTTCACGCTTACCACGAAAAACGACAATGAACGAAAGAATCACGTTGATCGCCAAGATAGTAATTGTAATGATGTCGATGTCTAAATGTAGGAGCGTGTGCATGCGACCTCTACCTTTCCGTCTAGTTTATTGTTTGAGTTTACCATAAAAGAAGGTGTGAAAAAAGGCACAGGACGTGATGAAAAAAATAATTTATTGGTCAATTTTGGAGTAACCAATCATAGACGCTAATCACCGGAACTCCTTCAATCGTATAAGGACTTGCTGATACCCCAGTAATCAGTAACTTTTGATACTGACCTGGTAGCATAATTAGATTATCAGTTTCACGGTCAGAAGTTTCTGGAATTTGCTGAGTTACTTGAACATACAAGATTTCATTTCCCTTTCTAGCAATGAAGTCAACTTCAGTATCATTAACAAGCTGTCCCACATCGACCTTATATCCTCGACGTTTCAACTCAATATAAACTATATTTTCAAGCTCACTTCCCCTATTTTCACCAAACTTTCCCAAAGCAATATTTCTCAATCCAGTATCTGCCACGAAATACTTCGGCTTATTTTTTAGATATTCTTTGCCACGAATATCGTATCTACTAGCAATATAAAATAAAAATGAGTCCTTTAATGAATCCAGGTAACGTGCCACAGTTGGGACGGAAACTTTGAAACCAGCTGATGTTAAAGTATTACTAATCTTATTCACACTGATAATCTGACCAACGTTGAACATCAAAAAGCGACTAATTGCCTGCAGTGTTGTCACATCCTTAACGGCATGATGCTGACCGACATCGTTTAGTAAGATAGAATCAAAAATTCCACTTAAAATTGTATCTTTAAGTCTCTGATCTGCAAGTACAACTGCAGGAAATCCACCATATTGTCGATATTCCATAAACATCTCAATAATTTTTCGTGTATCGTTTGTCTCAATCTGCTTGAAATCTAAAAATTCTTTGAACGACAGTGGATACACTTCAATTGATACAAAGCGGCCCGTTAACAGAGTCGCGTATTCACCTGCTAACAACTGAGCGTTTGATCCAGTAACTGTAATATCGCTATCAAAGCTAACCCGTAAACCATTGATAACTGCTTCCCAACCCTGCACGAATTGAATTTCATCAAATAAATAATACATTTTCACGTCTTTACTAGAATGCTCTACCAGATATTGACTTAAAGTTTCCTCTGTTAATAATTTATACGACTCCAAAGCTTCAAAGTTGATATATATAATTTGTTCTTCAGGTACTTTGATCGAACGTAGATAATCGCGATACATCAACAATAATGATGATTTACCCGATCTTCTAATTCCAGTGATTGCTTTGATAAATTCACTATCTTTAAAACTAAGCAATTCATCCAAGTAAGCTTTTCTTTGCACTATCATCTGTTATCCTCGCTGTTTTTGTTAAATTTATTTTAAAAAAGGTTGTAATTTGTTATTTTGTTAAAATTATTTTATGAAACTATTGTATTTTAGTTTTTATTAAATTTATTTAACAAAAACGATTTATTTAACTTATTATAAAAGTTATTTAACAAAAATGCAATATTCCGAATTTTTAATATATTACACTATTTATTTGGCATGACGACAGCGAAATTAACTCCTATGATTAATTTAGTTGTTCTAGTGAAACTACTTTGCCCATTTTTTCACTGGCGTGGTCGCCTTTCGATGAAGATAGTAAGTGGCGACACCTTAACTTAAATGAGCAAGATGTTTCATAACTAGAACAACGCGTGATTTATACAAAAAAATCAGTAGACAAAAGCGTCTGCTGATCAACTCCACCACAATGTTTTACACTGCATTATTTACAAATCTGTCTTAATTAAAAGGTCAAAACAACTTTGCCACGGACAGATTGGCTTTCAACTATTTTTTGACCCGCAATTAAATTAGCCAAATTAAATGGCTTGACCTCAGCAACGGCAACCTTGTAGTCACCTGTACTCAAGTGCTCCATCAACTTAGTCAACACATCCGTAGTAGATTGCATGACATAATAGTCACCTGTAATCTTCTTTGCATCACGCGCTGTCTTTGCTTCATCATTCAAGGGAACTGTAGAAACAATCCGACCTCCAGCTTTCAAAACCTGCATAGAACCTACAGCATTATTTCCACCAATAATTTCCACCACTGTATCCAACGAATTTTCAGGAATGACGTCCGTAAATTTTTGCTTAGTAAAATCAATTACTTCAATCTCCGCATTCAACTCATGCAAATAATCAACATCAGTCGGCAAAGCGGTCGTATAAATTTTTCCAGCGCCACGATACAAAGCAGTTTGCAAAGCAGCATAACCAACTGCGCCTGCACCACCATGAACCAAAATCGATTCGCCTGGTTGCAAATCAAGAGCATCAACTACAGCTTGATATCCGGTTTGACCACCTAACGCTAATGCAGCTGCATCTGTAAACGCCACATTAGCTGGCAAATGCCCTGTTTGCTTGGCATCAACGACTGCGTATTCAGCATAACCACCCGTATGTGGAACTGCAACTACGCGTTCACCAACTACAAACTCATTGACATCCGATCCAATGGCTTCAACTACGCCTGCAATCGTAGAACCACTGATGGTATCTGCTGTTGCAACGCCACCAAAAGCCCCGCTCCGAAACTTTACATCGTATGGATCCATCGCAATTGCTTGTTGCTTGATTAAAACTTGTCCTGCTCCAACGACTGGCTTTTCAACTGTAGCTTCCCGAAAAACACTGGTATCACCAAATGTATCAAAGACGATTGCGTTCATTTTTGTCATGTTATCTGCCTCTTTATTAACTTAATATTTTCACCTACCATTGTCATCCCACAATCCAGGTAATGCAAATTAAAAGGCCTTGTTTGATAATTTTTAATGCCTTAATATTTTTATGAAACACCTTGTTCATTTTTCACTGGCGTGGTGGCTTTTCGATAATGATAGCAAGTGGCGACACGGTCCCATTCGAATACCATTTTTGCAAAATGAGTCGAATTGGTGCCGCTACCTCGCTTTAAGAAGTGTGCACAAAGGCGTTTTGAGCTGTCGGGATACCCGTTCTGTAAGCAACAAGTTGCAACAGAAACACAGGGCAGGCGATTATTTCTCAATTTGCTGCCAAAGCGTAGCGACGTAGTGATTTGAGAAATAATCTTATAACCGAAGCTCAGCCTTTGTAAACACGATGATCACCTACTATCATTATCTCAACCCATCACGCTTTAAATTAAATGAACAAGTTGTTTCATGAAAATATTTTGCTCAGTTCGATCAACTCCAAACCAAGCAAAATAACAAAACCAATTTTTTACATTGGTGCAAAAAATAGCAACGCACACAAAATAAATAGTGAAATGAAGATTGAGAGCGAGCTCGTCAGTCCCACCTTCCCTTCGTCGCTACCAAACTCGGTCGCTTGCATCACGCCCAAGTTACCCACAGGCGTCAACAGCGCAAAGAGCAACGCAAACTTAAATGGTGCGGCAAACGGCAAGAAGAACCAGCACAAAGCCGCAATCACAGCGTTAACAACATACCGCACGCTCAAAACTTGAAGCGCGAGTTTTAGATAACCCTTCTTAATCTTGAATTGCAAGAATAGGCCGATCACAAACATTGATAGGAACGAATTTGCTTGGCTCAAAAACGCTAGGGGATGATTCAAAACAGCGGGCAATTGTAAGCTAAAGAGCGACAACAAAATACAAATTAAATAACTGACAAACGGAGGTGACTTGAGAAGTTTTTTGACAGTATCCCAAACCTTTGGCGCCGCACCCTTTTTGGCAATCGCGCGGTCAAGCATAATTGTCGTCGGCCCAACCACCATGATGGCGTTTCCGATGTCAAAGATCCCGATAAATGGCACGGCTGCTGGCAAGACACTCGCAAGAAACGGAATTCCGAAATTACCAATGTTGTACCCGCCCATTGTGTAGATGCTAAATGCTCGCGTCGTGTCCGGTTGCTTTCTGGTCAACGTCAATGAAACCAAGTTAAAGAAGATGTTTAGCCCGATTCCCAGTAAAATGAACGTGAAAAAAACTGCGTCGATTTTAAATTCGCGCACGGATGCTAAAAGAGTGGCTGGCAATGTGATATTTAAGACAATTTTGGATATGACGAATCCATCTTCGGTTTTTAGGAGGCCGAATTTCTTAAATCCATATGCTAAAAAGATTGTAACAATAAATGAAAATGCACTAATTATTGAGTTCATAATTGTTATTATATTCAGATTGATTTAAAAATTCAACGAACGAAAGGTAAGTGAAAACACCCGCTCGATTGAAATCGGGTGGGTGCTCATTTGGAATTGAAGTAATTTGGTTGGACTTTGTGAATTTATTCTAATCCAGCAATTTTGCGTTGCTTACGATTGGCTTCATCGGCGACGTATTTCATCACCATCTTAAATTCTTTAGCCGAGGCATTTTCTGACAAATCAGAAATACTCTTATTATACTTATTAACAATTTGATCAATTTTTTCTTGTTCAGTCATCTAATTCATCCTCCAATCGCTTTAAATCATAAGTTAATCGCGCCACTAACTCTCCTGTAAACTTGCATAGACATCCCCGATAAACACATCCGCAATCCGTTTTTTAAACTGTGGATTATTTAGCAAAGCCCCAAAGAAATCTTGATTATTGTTATAACCTTGCGTCAAAGCATCATCAAGTTCATTCTCGACTGAAAACTTAAAATCATTTTGATTATTAACTTTAGCTGAGCGCTTCAGCTTATCATTCTTCTTAAGCAAATCACGAATCGCCATCGCACCATGCGCGCCAACATCCCCATCAATACTTAAATTAAGTTGCTCATTCATCTCATCAATAATCTCAGATAATCTTCTTTCTTGATCTTCGGTAATATCGATCTTCCCTGGCTTATTAAGCTTAACGCCAGTGTCTCCATCTAGGTCTGGATTAGAAAACTCTTGCTTGTTACTCTGATTCACATAATCAACAACAATTTTATCAGCCACCGTAAAGTCATTACCACCCAAACGGACATCAATTTCCTTAACTAGCGCCAACTCATAATTATAACGTTCATGCAGGCGTTCATTTGCAAACACAGTTGCTTGAATTAAAAAACTATAGGTCCGCAAAAAGTTACGAATTGCCCGCTTAATTTCAAGTTGCTTTTCCTCATCTTCGCGCTTAATAATTCGGTAAGCGCTATCCAACAATGACTGCATCTTTGCTTTTTGAGGAGCCAAACGTTTGTCTTGATACAAAAATTCATTAAACTGATGAATAATTTCATCATCTAAAAAGCCGTATTTACTAATTTGACGATCAAGTTCTACCACGTCACTTGGTGAAATTTGCTCGCCCAGTGTTGTCACTGTAAAGTATGGCTTAAATGCTGCTTGAATATCATCATAGCTATTTTTAAAATCAAGCACAAAAGTCCGTTTGTTGTAACCTTGCACTGTCCGATTTAAACGAGACAATGTCTGAACTGCAGCCACATCGCGCAATTTTTTATCTACATACATCGCAACTAATTTAGGTTGATCAAATCCGGTTTGATATTTATTAGCAACAATCAAAACTTGATAATCATCGCCATCAAAAGTCTTTTTTAGATTATTTTCCGAAATACCGTTGATTCCTGGCTCTGTGTATTCTTGACCGTCAAGCGCCACCACACCTGAAAAAGCAATCAAAGCGTTGACAGAAGTAATCCCATGCGATTGAGCGTACTTATCAAATGCCTGCTTATACTTAACTGCAGATTCTCGTCCTGACGTGACAATCATCGCCTTGCCTTGTCCACCTAATTCATTAGAAACGTGCGTTAAGAAATGGTCAAGAATGATTTCGACCTTACTAGTGATATTTTTATCATCGTGCTCAACGAATTTAGCAATCTTACGTTTCGCAACAGAATTCTTCAACTCAGGATCATCTTCAACATTCTTATTGAGCTTATAGTATGTGTCATAGGTGACATAATTATTTAGGACATCCATGATGAACCCTTCTTCAATCGCCTGCTTCATACTATACAAGTCAAACGCCTGCTTGCTTCCATCAGGTTGCGTTGTTCCAAACAATTGCAGTGTCGTCGCTTTTGGTGTCGCTGTGAAGGCAATTACGGAAATATTATCTTGCTTACCAGTTCGTGCCAACTCGTCTTCAATCGCATCACCGACAGATATTTCTTGCTCTTCGCCTGGATTACCGAATTCATCTTCTTCAGTCAACACTTGGCTAACAGCACTCATATAAGAACCAGTCGTTGACGAATGGGCTTCATCAATAATCACAGCGAAATGCTTTCCAGCAGTCTCGCCAACACCAAAACCGGCTTTCATAATGGCGTTAAATTTGTGAATCGTGGTCGCGATGATCTTAGTATTTCCAGCTAATGCATCAGCCAAGTCACTAGAGTGCATGCCTTCTTTAAGAACTTTAACCACTCCTGCTTGGTGATCAAGTCCTAAAATTGCATCTTGTAGTTGCCGATCAACGACAATTCGATCAGTCACAATTAAAACAGTATCAACTACAGATTTATCATCAGCATCATGCAGGCTAACTAAGCTATGAGCTAGCCACGCAATCGTATTAGTCTTACCTGAACCTGCCGAATGCTGAATTAAATAGTTGCTTGCTGTATGATTAATCTGCATATCATCCAAAACTCGTGTCACAGCCCTGATTTGCTGGAAACGTGGAAAAATCAATCGTTCACTTTCCTTTTTCTTACCAGTTTTGGGATCTTCGGTTTTCTTGTGCTCCAAAAAGATAAATCGTTCAATTAAGCGCATGATATTTTCTTTGGTCCAAGTTTGTTCCCAGAGATAACTTGTTTCAAAACCATTGGGATTAGCTGGATTACCTGCTCCCTGGTCGACTCCTTCACCGTTTCCAATATTGAACGGCAAAAAGTAAGTGTCGTTGCCTTTGAGTTCAGTCGTCACGTAAACTTCGTGCAAATCAACCGCAAAAGCTGCTAACACACCAGCTTTAAATTTTAGTAATCGTGTTTTATAATCGCGCGTTTCTTTCCATTGCTTGATTGCATACTCAACGTTCCAGCCAGTTGAAGTAGTGTTTGACTTGAGTTCCGCAGCAAAAATTGCAAGTCCGTTAACAAATAAAACAAGATCGAGGCGTTCTTTACTATCGGTATAATGAACTTCTTCCATGACCGAAAATATGTTGGCCTGATATAATTCATTAGCTTTATTGCTAAAAGTCGTGGCTGGCTTCGGATAAAGTAAATCTAGTTTACCGTTTTCCAAGTACACACCATTCTTTAGCACTTCAAGCAAGCTTGAACGATTAATTTCGATATTAATTTGGTTAATGATCGTTTCACGTGTTTTGTCGCCGTATGACTTGGTGAGTTTTTCAATTAGTTTAGGTTGAGTTGTAGTCAAAAATTGCCATAACAGGTCTGGATCCATGGCAGTGCGGGTGTCGAAGTTTTCGTCTTTACGTTTAATGAAGCCATTGTTGTCGACTAAATAGTTGAGGATGTCTTGTTGAAATTCGTAGCGTTCATCTAGGTGGTATTTAGGCATGGGGTGCTCCTTTAACTAAATAAATTCCTTCTCCTATTCGATATGTCAAGACGCTCTCACCATTATTTCTAGCAGTCTCTAACTCATCAAATGATAATTTTGATATAAGATGATGCCCGTTTTTATATCCGCTAACACCAAATACTTTATATCCCAGCAATCCCAAAATAGGATTTAAAAAGGTAGCGCTTGATCCAACATAAATTGAACCTATTACAAGGAATAAAAATAAATTTCCAATTAAACTTTTCGTATCATTAATGTTAAGAGTCAAAAAGGGCATAATATAAGTAATCACATAGTTCATTAGAGAATCACTTTCGGGTTCAACTTGTAATTTTTTAGGCAACGGGTCTCTTTGTGATCCATTCATACGTAATAAAATCACAATCTGAACTATAGCTATTATTGAAAATAAAAATAAAATTCCATAAAATATCAGTCCATTCATATTCGTTAGTTGTATTTTAATATTCTTTGAATAATTAAGTTGACTAAAAATCAACCACAGATAAAGTGGAAAGTAAGAAGATATAAATAGCCCCCACTTTTGCCAGTATGCATTACGCATATTTACCTACTTTCATCATAACCAATATGTCCTGAAACTTGTGCTGAATAATTTGCATCTGACAAGACATTAAGCATTTGTTCTTCCTTACCATTTGGTACAGAAAGAATTTTATTTTTCGTGTCATATATAACATCCGCAAATTTTTTAAAATTTGGGTGGTCCTTATTGCCAACAATTTCACTCACCTTATTAATGTTTTTGAAAAAATCATCTAACCTTGTTTGATTATTTCTTAATTTAGTCAGCCTTCGGGCGAGTCTACCACCATTGTTTGTTTGAGATTCCAATCTAGTCAAAACATCTTGACTAATATATTTTTGAAAATCAGTAGTATTTAGCGTCTTCTTAGCTTCTTTTGAAAATAAAGCTTTTAACTCAAACACGCGTTCAAACCCCTGTACACCGTGAATTAATATTGTAGCATCACCAATAATAAGGGAGTCAATTTTACTGTTTAGTCCAACCATGCCATTTTTATCAAGCTTTTTTAACTTATTATCAGTCAGATTACCAAACCATTTAAATTTTTGAGTTTTCAAAACCGTCCCAAAACTACCAATTGCTGTATAACGCTCCCCTTCCATTTCAAATTCAACCATATAGTCAGAAAATTCAGTTTCTGATTTACCAGCAGTTGTCTGATTCAATTCGTTTTTATCAATTAAGGCTTTTACAATTTCTTGAATAGTTGGATATTGACTAGCAGAGATTATTTTGTGTGTATCGTTTTTCTCTATAACCGGATCGTACTCAGCAATAGGTTTATCCTGAAATCTTCTTGAATCATACTGGCTTTGAATAATTTCCATAACTGTGCTTTTTACATCATCATTAGCTTGAATTTGATAAATTTCAGTCGGTGCGGCTCTTGTCCTTAGCAAGTACAATTTGACATTCTGCTGGTAGTTTAATGTTTCAACAAATTTATTTATTTTTCCAGATATTTCGCTTATTTTTATATCATTTGTCATATTCTTTCCTTCCCGGTCACGTAGTTATAAATCAACGTCTTACGTTGATTTACTAGATTTTTTAATTGTTGGTTTTTGTTGTCTATAATTTCATCAATGATGACAGTCTTTTCATCAAGAAAATATGCGATAGCTTGTTGCTCACTGATTGGAGGAAAAATAATACTAGCGCTTTGAATCCTTTCTCGATTCAATAGTTTTGCACCATATATATTTTCTTCAGCATTTTCTTCAATAAAAAAGGATGAATAATAAAGGTACCGCAAGTCATTTTTATTAGATGATAAAAAAGTAGCAATTGCCTCATTTGTGTATAAATTTTTCTTAGCAAATGCAACTTTACCAACACTCAACTTAAAACTATAAAGTAGTGATCCTGCTGGTGATAATTTAGGATTGTTTTGCTTTACAAACAACTCAGAAAACGTTTGCTTAGAACTGCTTACGTATTTTTCATTTTTCATATCCGCAATTGTTATCCAAGTATATCCATTCTCATCTCCATAAAGGAACTCATCTTTTGTATCAGGTGTCGTTCCTGCAAAAAAGTCGTAAAAATACTTAACTGGTGCAATCTCCCACCCCTCTGGCACATCACCAATCCAATCCACGCCGCTTGGTACTAGCTTTGCGGTCTGGTCGAGGCCCTTGGTGACGGCGCGGTATATCAGCGCGCGCTTGTAGTCGCCGAGCGTGGCAATCTGCTTGGTCAAAATCGTCCGCGCCTCATCAATGATGGCGGTCTTTTCGTCAAGAAAGTCTGTGATAGCTTGCTGTTCGGATAGCGGTGGAACTGGTAGAACAATTGAACCTAAATCCATTTGTGTCATACTTGGAAGAGTACTCCCAGTTTGAAAGTATTGAAAATCAAAACACAAGCTCATGTAGTAAAATATTTTTGTTAAAATTTTATTTTCATCCGCAATTGTGTAGTATGTTGTATCTACGGTCCAAAACTTTCCAGAAACCAACTGAGGGTTATCAATTGTACCTTTTCTTCCTAACAGGACACTATTACCATCGTAGAGATATTTATCCGTGTATTTAAAAGCTCCACCTGATCCATAAACTGAAATACCTGACGTTAAATCAGCACCAATTTCACGACCATTTTTAATTGAAATAATTTCTTTCAATCTACTCTTACCCCAGGAATTAGGAATATCACCAGACCAATCTATTCCATTAATTTTCATTTTGCTTCTCCAACTCTATTTTTGCCTTTTTTACTAACTCATCAGCCATTAAAATTGCATCACTTTGCAACTGACTTTGTTGTGGTCTATTGATTTGTTGTTTTATTTTTCCATATGGATTATTTCGTATCTTCATATACGGGATTTTCATTATTCTGTTTAAAAATGGTAATTTTACTAAAATCCTTTTTTGACCCTTATACTCTGTGTCTGGATTTATAGTAGTTTCAATTACACTCCCCATATTTTCAATCTGTCTTTTCTCATTCTCTTTCAGCTTATTTTGATGAAAAATAAACAAATCAGAATATGCAATACTTAACTTATTTAATGCGTTAACATCATTTACGCTAATAAGTTTAACAATATTGTTTTTAGTATTTTCGAATGAATAAACAGAACGGTCATACAAAATAATAGCGTGCATTGCAGATATAGGAAAGTACACCATAAATCCGACTGCATTGTGTCCTGTTACTTGAACTTTTTTAATTGCAGCAGCTTGATTAGTTGGAATAACTGGGTTATCAGAAGCAATGAACTGTGCAGACCTTAAGTTATGTTTGATACCAATTACTTCTAAATCGCTAAATGTCATCCCCTGTATTCCTCCGACTAAAATACTGCTATTCATCAAAGAACCGTTAATTTCAGGAATTATCCTTTTTTTAAATTTTTCTTCACCCATATTATTAACATTTATTAGTAAATCATTATGAGACTTCGATCTAGACAACTGAATTGATGCAAATCCCAATAAATTAGCTTTATCTTCAACTGATAAAAATAGTTTATCTTCTTGGATTTGTTCTGCAACGTTTTTAATAGCAAAAGCAAATTTATTTTCCATTTCCGAAAGAATGTTTTCCAAAAACGAGTCCTTACCGTAAAGATTTCTTTGATGGGCTATGTTTTTAGGAATCATATTCACATCACTACCATTTGATTTGTTATACTGCCAAATTCTATTTTCATCATTCATAAACCGTTTTAAATAAAATTGCGGTACGTAATGTTGTTTGACCTTTTCCGCCATTAGAGTTACAACTCCCCCAACAACTTCTGCAGTTCATTCTCAAGCGCATTAAACTCACTCAACAACACGTCCGCATCCTTTGGCGCCTGATATTCATAGAAATAACGCGTAAATGGGATCTCAGCTCCTGTTTTCCCGTCATCAAAATACTTAGCATCTGGCACGTGTGGATAAACTTCTCGAGCAAAATAATCATCAACATTTTCTGACAACTTCACAATTTCCGTATCCTTGGTTGACTTGTCATACAGGAATTTAGTCTCTGCATCCCAGATGTCACTTGCTTTTGCTTTTTCAGTTTTCTGAACAATCGCCGTTTTATCCATCTCACTCATGGTTTGCGCAATTGTCTCAACGTTAGCAGGAGTTAGTTTAGCCGTATTCACAGTAACTCCATTCAGCGTTTGCTTGATAAAGTCAACGAATGTTCCGTAGTCATCATAACGTTCACCAGAGTTCACAGTCCTCAGCTTTTCAATTACCAAATCACGCATGGTCTTTTTATCAACCATCTTAGCCATTTCTTTATCCTGTTTATTTGTTCTTGGCTCGGTCTCCAACAGTTCCTGATACTTGACCTCATCAAATAAATTGGCATACCAACTTGAATCTTTAAGGTTTTCAATCGTCGCATCATTGACCTTGCCAGATCGTTGCAGTGGTTGGTAAACACTGTATTCTTTATACAAAAATTCTTGCGCATCAAAAATCTTCACCCGCTTATTCTCAGTGAAGTTGTGATAGTCATTAACAATATTTTCGATATTATCTGGAGACAATTCACGGCGCTTATTTCCAAGCGACTTTCTCAAATTAGTAAACTGTTCGCTGGCATCAACGAATTGAACCTTACCACGTCGATTAGCTGGCTTATTTTTGTTATAAAGCCACACGTAAATACTGATTCCAGTGTTATAAAACAGTTGACCCGGTAGCGCGATAATTGCTTCTAACAAATCATTTTCCAGCCAATAACGCCGAATTTGGCTCTCACCAGAAGTTGTTCCACCAGAAAAGAGCGGACTACCATTAGAAATGATTGCAGCTCGACCATGTTCATTCAGTTTAGCGATTCCATGTTGGTGGAAAAGCATCTGCATATCACCAGTTGTTGGTGTATCTACAAAACGTCCTGCTCGTCCATTAGTTTCTTCAAACTTAGCTTTGTCAGCATTGACCGCATCTTCTACGCCGTCTCCAGCATCACGTCCGCCCCAGCTTTCTCCAAATGGCGGATTAGCGATGACAAAATTCATCTTTTGGTCTTCAAAAGCATCTTTGACCAAAGTGTCCTGCAAAACAAAATTATCCGGGCTTTCACCACGAATCAGCATATCTGCCAAAGCAATTCCATATGACCAATCATCTATTTCCTGACCAAACAGACGTACGTCAAGATTTGGATTAAGCGTTTTAAGGTAACGTTCACCAGTCGAAAGCATTCCACCAGTTCCAGCCGCCATATCAAGCATGGTGATCACCTTGCCATCCTCAAATAAATCATCCGGCGCATCCGCAATTAACAAATTAACCATGAGCGCAATTACTTCACGTGGCGTATAGTGATCTCCAGCGTTAGCATTTTCAGAAAAGCGCCGAATAATGTCTTCAAACATGTAACCCATTTTTTGATTATCGACAGTTTTAGGATCGAGATCTAGTTCCGAAAACTTTTTAACGATACCGTAAAGACGGCCTTTTTCACCTAGCTTGATCACCCATGAATGAAAATCAAGGCGCTTGATCAGCTCTTTAATCGTCGTTGAAAAACCATTCAAGTAATCCTCGAAATTAACTTGAATGTTATCTGGGTCATCGAGCAGATTTTTTAGAGTGAAGCGACTGGTGTTGTAGAAGTTATAACCAGAAGCATTGCTTAGAATTGCTGAAGGAGTTTCATCATTATTCTCATATAGCTTGACGACTTTATCTTTGGTTTCTGCAAGAGCTGCTTCAAGTCGAGTGATAATCGTAAACGGTACGATGACTTTTTTGTAATCATCCGCACTGATTCCGCCACCACGAAGAGTATTGGCGATCGACCAAATGTGACTCACTTGTGCAGAGATATTCATTTGTTCTTCGTTGTAAGGTACATATCGCATTAGCTTAATACCCCACTTTCAACGTTTGAACGCAAAAAAGCACCGCCTGCAATGAGACGAATGCTTTTGAATGTGGGTACGCTAAAAAGAACGTTTTTAGCGCTGTTCTGTTCTGTTCTGTTCTGTTCTGTTCTGTTCTGTTCTGTTCTGTTCTGTTCTGTTCTGTTCTGTTCTGTTCTGTTCTGTTCTGTTCTGTTCTGTTCTGTTCTGTTCTGTTCATTAGTATGTTCCTCTTTTAAATCAAGCGCTACGGTATGTTTGCAACTTGGTTTTCTTTACTTTTATTTTAGTATTCATTTTTTCATAACATATCCTAATTTTATCATTTTTTCAGACGATTGTGAGATTCTCTCTTACTACAGCCATTCACACAAAAATCACCCATCCATTTCCAGAATGAGTGATCATCAACAAATATTTAGATTTACAACAGCAATCTTTGAATTGATCTAGTCCTCTCTTCCTAAATCCTCCATTAATTCACTAACTGATGAAAAACGTGGGCTGTCATCGGGAATCATCCCCAATTCTTTAGCTTCTGCCAACACCATCGCTCTTCGTGTTTCTACATTAGGAATTTCATGACTTGCTGTCAAGGTCGGGGTAAAAGGAAGGCCTTTCTTATCAACGATTTGAGCATATAGCATTTTGATTGCCGTCGCACCATTAAGACCCAAACTACTCAAAATATTCTCTGCATCATTTTTCAAAACGGAACTCATCCGCGCCCTAACATCTTGTTGAAGGTTTGAATCCGCATCAATATTCATATTCATAGACATGCGCAATTCCTCCTTTCTTTGTACGTTAATTGTACCACAATAGTACTCATATTTGTATTTTAATGATCTAAAGTTGCAACCCTACGTTACAACATCACCTATTTCTGCCCATAGTTGCAACCCTACGTTACAACTCCGCCTGTTTTCACCCATAGTTGCAACCCTACGTTACAACTCCACCTGTTTTTGTCCATAGTTGCAACGCTACGTTACAACTTTCGTCCGCAAAAAAAGCACCGACCAACTAGCAGCCGATGCATCATCTAACATATTTTATGAGAAAATCGCACTCAAGATCAAGACCATAATCAGCCCGACTACTGAGATTAACGTTTCCAGAACCGTCCAGACCTTCAATGTTTGTGGAACCGTCAAGTCAAAGAATTCCTTGAACATCCAGAATCCCGCGTCGTTCACATGTGAGGCTGCCACTGAACCAGCTCCAATTGCCAAAACGACAAAGGCCGGGTTTACAGCCGTTTGAGTTGCAACCAATGGCGCTACGATTCCAGCCGCCGTCAAACCAGCAACCGTTGCTGAACCAACTGACACACGAATGATCACCGCAATCAACCATGCGAAAATAATTGGTGACAACGACGTGTGCGCAAATGCTGCTGCAATCGCCGTTGATATTCCACCAGAAGTCAAGACACCCTTGAAGGCCGCTCCACCACCGATGACCATCAACAAGTTCGCAATTGACTTCAAGGCGTCAGACAATGATGTTCCGACTTCGCCCATCGTCCGGCCTTGCTTTGGACCCATTGACCAGATTGCAAAGGCCATCGCAATCACCATCGCGATCACAGGGTTTCCAAACATCGCCACCACTTGATCCATTGTCGTTGGATGCGCTAGATAACCACTTTGCGCTGCTGAAGTCATTGCTTTCCAAGCTGCATCACCAATTTGTCCAGTATAAACTTGCTTTCCACCATTGTGCGCCATCGTGTAAATCGTTGATAACAACATGAAAAATACTGGCATTAATGAAGTCAAAATTGAAATTCCAAAGCTTGGCGTATCTTCTAGCTTAAAGGTTTTAACTTCTCCAATCGCGTTGAGCTTTTTCGTGATCTTAAATGCTGATGGCTCAATTTTGCGAATGAATTTCGTGAATAATGGACCAGCCACAACCAATGCAACTGCCGCAACAATCACTCCGTACATCAAAACGACACCCATGTTGGCACCCAAAATATTGGTCACCGCTGTTGGAGATGGTTGTGGAGGCAAGAAACCTTGTGCTGCTGACAAAGCCGCTGCCATTGGAATTCCGAGGTAAAGCAATGGTACGCCAGCTTCAAGCGCAATTGTGAAGACGATTGGAATCAACACGACCATTCCGACTTCAAACAATAATGAGATTCCAATGATGAATGACGCAATCGCAACGGCCCACTGAAGTTTATTCTTCCCAAACTTATCAATTAACGTTGAAGCGATTCGGTAAGATCCACCTGAATCAGCCACCAAGCGCCCAATCATTGATCCGAAACCAAAGACAATGACCAGTTCACCCATCGTCCCGCCGATTCCACTCTTCAGTGCATCGGCAATTCCTGCGGGGTGCATTCCCAATCCCAGCGCCACTAAGATTGAAGTAATGATCAACGAAACAAACGTGTTAACCTTCATCTTCAAAATTAAAACGAGGAGCGCTCCAATTCCAAGGACTAAAATCAAGAATGGCCAAACGTTCAACCCGCTCATCATCCATTGATAAAATCCCGTGGCAGGATCGACTGTCAATCCTGCTGCTATATTCAACATAACTCTTTTCCTTCTTCCATACTTTTAATATTTTTAAAACGTTTAACCAAAAATAAAACACCTCGCCAGATAAGACAGCATCACGCCGTTTTAAATGACGAAGGTGTTGGGTCAAGCTTAATTATGCGCACGCTGGAAATCAGCGATGTTGGCATATTCTGTTTGTAATTGACGGCTCAAACGAATAAAGATTGGCGCCAGCTCACGATAAACTTCATAATTTTCAGGATTTGGCTCATACGTATTGGCCTGTCCAACCATGTCGCCGATAACTTCCAATGAATCAACAAGCCCTAACGCTTTTTGGGCCATCACAGTTGCCGCCAGCGCTCCTGATTCAAACGCTTCAGGAACCGTCACGGGCTGTTCAAAGATGTCAGCTAGCATTTGACGCCAAAGTGCTGAGCGAGCAAAGCCCCCAGTTGCCTGAACAGACTTCAAATCGCCGACCACTTCTTCGAGGGCCAATTCAACCATGTAGATGTTGAAGATGATCCCTTCAAGGACTGAACGCGCCATATGTGCTCGCGTATGCCCGTGCGTTAAGCCAAAGAATGACCCGCGCGCATTTGCATCCCAAATTGGAGCCCGTTCACCGCCAAGATAAGGGTGGAACAATAATCCATTGGCTCCGGCTGGGACCTTGCTAGCGATCTCGGTAATCAAGTCATATGAATCCATGCCAAGCAATTCAGCGGTTGATTTTTCGGAATCAAATAAATTGTTGCGCACCCAACGGAAGACGTCACCGCCGTTATTGACTGGTCCGCCGACAACCCAGTGTTCTTTATCAAGCGCGTACGTAAATGTCCGGCCCTTTGGATCAATGATTGGCTTGTCATTGACCACGCGAATGGCACCGGAAGTTCCGATGGTGACAGCTGCGACTCCAGGCTGAACAGCATTCACGCCCAAGTTTGACAAGGGACCATCACCAGCTCCATAGACAAACGGTGTATCCTTTGGCAAATCAAGCAAGGCCGCGTATTCGTCCGCCATCCCAGTCTCAATCTCATAAGGTTCAACGGGTTGAGGCATCTGTTCTTTGCGAACCCCCGTCAGCTCCAAGGCTTGTTCATCCCAATCCAAATTGAAAATGTTAAACATTCCCGTTCCAGAAGCAATTGAAATATCCATCTTATTTGCACCAAACAAACGATGGAAAATGTACTCCTTAATTCCAAGATAGTGCTCAGCCTTGTTAAACACTTCAGTTCGCTCATTTTTTAACCAAAGCATCTTTGATAAAGGAGCCATCGGATGAATTGGCGTGCCAGTTTTGGCATAAATTTCTTGACCAATTCCATTTGCACGGAGCTCTTCTGTATACTTAACTGCTCGCGTATCGGCCCAAGTAATCACGCGCGTCAACGGATTCCAGTCCTTGTCAAAAGCAATCAGTGAGTGCATTGCTGATGAAAACGAAACTGCTAAAATATTTGCATCTTTATCAAATCGCACCACTTCGCGAATGGCGTCCGTAAATGCTTCAAAAATTTCATTTAAATCTTCTTCCGCCATATCTGGAGCATCGCGGTACAAGTTATAACCTTTATTAGCAGAAGTAATTACGTGCCCTGCTTTGTCGAACAATACGGCCTTAGTCGAGGTCGTCCCCATATCAACACCAATTAAATAATCCATGTCTTCCCTCCATTGTTAAAACGCAATAGTATCATTATATGTAAAACGCTTACATAAAGCAAGCGTTTGTAGCGTAATCTTTTTACATCTGCTTCTATCTGTTCATATTGTGATTTGTTACACACCGACTGCATTGAGCAACAAAACAATTAACAAACCAACGACGGCAATAATTGTTTCAAGCACCGTCCAAATTTGCAACGTTTGCTTCACATCCAAGTCGAAATACTCTTTAAACATCCAGAATCCGGCGTCATTAACGTGTGATGCTGCTAACGAACCAGCCCCGATGACCAAGACCATTAAGGCTGGGTTAACTCCGGCAGCTGTCATCAATGGCGCGACGAGTCCAGCGGCTGTCAAAGCGGCAACCGTGGCTGAACCAAGTGCGACTCGAAGCAATACGGTAATCAACCACGCGAGCAACAATGGTGAAATGTTTGATCCGGCAAACAACGTTGAGATTTGATTTGAAATTCCACCGTCGATCAGGATTTGTTTGAATGCTGCTCCACCACCGATGATCAACAACAACATTGCGATTGACTTAACCGATTCTTCAACCGTCACCATCATTGTCTTAAATCCTAATCCTTGGTGCAATCCCATTGACCACATTGCAAAGACCAGTGAGAAAATCATCGCAGTCACAGGATTACCGAGCATCGTTAGAAATGACTCCCACGTATTGTGGCTATTCATCAATCCCGTGGCATTCTTCGCAATGGCAAACGGCTTTCCATCATTCATCACCACGTTGAAAATAGTAGTTAGTCCCATGAAAATTACTGGCATCAATGCAGTCAGGACTGATAGACCAAAGCCAGGTGTGTCTTCTAGCTTAAATTCTTTTTGCTTTCCAAATGCCGTCAGATTGGTCTTAACTTGAAATGCGTCCGGTGCAAACTTTTGCGCGAGCTTCGTAAACAATGGACCAGCGATAATTGCGGCTGGAACGGCGATCAAGATTCCATACATCAAAACTTGACCGGGATTGGCTCCCAAAGCGCCAGAAATTGCAGTTGGCGCCGGATGAGGTGGCAAGAAGCCGTGCGTTACTGACAATGCGGCTGCCATTGGAATTCCGAGCGTTAATAAAGGAATTCCTGCTTCAAGGGCGATGGCAAAGACGATTGGAATTAATAGGACCATTCCAACTTCAAAGAACAGCGCCACACCAATGATGAATGACGCCACCATGATTGCTAGTTGCACACGCTTCTTACCAAAAACATTGATTAAAGTGTGCGCGATTCGATAAGCTCCACCTGCGTCGGCAACCAACCGTCCAAGCATTGCTCCGAATCCAAAGACGATTGCGAGTTCCCCGAGTGACCCACCAATTCCGTTTTGAATCGAAACCGGAATCTGCGCAAAATTCATGCCCAGTCCTAGTCCAACCACGACAGACGTCAAGATCAACGCAATAAACGTATTGACCTTGAACTTAATAATTAACAACAGTAGGAACAAAATCCCCAAAAACAGTACTAAAAACGACATAGTATTTACCTCTCCAAATTGTGGAATAAATGCTGTGTTACCCAATTGTAATACTTATAAAGTATAAGTAAAGCGCTTACATATTGCAAGTGTTTCTAGCATAAAATTTGCTTCCTCATTGCATTGTGCATATTTTAACTATCTAACCAAGCAAAAACGCACTCGAATTGAATGCGCTTGTTAACTTTTATTTTTCTTCACTACTCTTGTAGCGGGCTGCCAGCTTGGCTTCATGATCAGCAATAAAACGATCTGCGGCCGCGTTAATCCCTTTTAGGTCATCTAAACTATAATGATCAACCAATTCGATTTCCTTATCAAGAGTCACACGCTCTTCTGGATGAGCCAATTCGTATGCTTGAACAATCGCGTTGATTGAACGAACATTTGGGTTATGCAGACCCTTAGCAAATTCAATTCTTGGATGGAAACTCAGGCCCTTCCAAAGTCCGGCCAAAATCATCCGCAACTTCTTGCCACGGAACTTAACATTTGGCTTGATTGCCACTCGCAAAAAGTCATAACGGAATGCAACTAATAGCACTCTGTTCAGTTCTTTCTTTGAAATCCGGCGAGCCGTCAAGACACGATTTCTAAATTCATAGCTGTAACGCCATAGTCGCGAATCATCGCTCTCACGTACGACATCTCCGGGCATCGAATTTTCCTTTGACTTGTGCACTGCCACTGACTTAAGCACTGTATAGCCACGGTTCACGTCTGCAATCCGGTTCGTGTATTCCATGTCGTCGCCCCAAATGAAGTACTCCTTTTGGGGGAGCCCAATCATCGCAACCATTTCTCTAGAAAACATCACGGACACGAAAGTCGAGTTAACAACTTCGACACCCGGATTTTCGGAATTCAAATACGTTTGCCAAGTGAATCCACGCGGAGCAGGAACGTTCATCCAAGATGGATTCCCCTCTGCAGTTCCCCAACGGACAACGGAATTAACGAAACCAATTTGTGGATTATCAGAAATAAAATCAACCAAGTATTTCAAGGCATCAGGCTGAACGATTGTGTCATCATCCATCAACCAGACATAGTCGTCGTCAAGCTCTTCGGCAAACAAACGGACAGCTTGGTTAAAACCACCTGCTCCACCAAGGTTTTCAGTGGAATTATAAGGAACCACGCGCGGATCATCAAGACTTTCCAAATATTCCTTGGTCCCATCAGTCGACATATTATTAACCACAATGACGTGGCTCAAATAATCAGTCTGGTTCAAGACTGCTGCAAGTGATTCTTTTAGCAATTCTAGGCGGTTATACGTAACAATCGCGGCTGCTACTTTTTTATTACTCATAATTTTCCTCTATTATTTTTTTTCTGGTTTAAGTTTGGCTGAAACGCTTCCGAAACCTTTTTTCGATGCACATTTAAATCATTGTGCTACTAGTGAAATACTTTAAGTCATTTTTCACTTGCGTGGTGTATTTTAAATAATGATAGTAAGTGGCGACACGGTCCCATTCGACTTTTAATTTTGGTATGCCAAAATTTAGTCGAATTGGTGCCGCTACCTCGCATGATCACCTACTATCATCATTTCAATTCACCACGCTTTCAATAAAATGACCAGGGTGTTTGCTGGTCAGCGAAACGATTCTGTCGTCGGATGAGCAGTATAATAACACTATTACATTTTTAAATAAAGTCGATCAGCTGATCCTTAAATTTCAAATAAAGATGCGTTCCAATCACAGCAAAGAACGCCATTTCCAGCCAAAAGATTGCCAGCATCGTCGGCGAATCCCAAAACCATTGATTATTCAAGAACGTCCCACGCCATCCATTCACAATATAATAGAACGGGTTAACTCGTGAAATGAAATAAATGAAATTGTTGAAGCCATTTCCCTGCACCGGTTCAGACAAAATTCCTGACACGAAGAAAAGCAAACGCAACACTTGGCGAATTGCTAAGTCGTAATCTGGAATTAAAATGTTAATGGTTGCGCTGAAAATCCCAAGGAAGAACAGCATCACTGCTGCTGCAAAACCATAATAAATAATCTGGAACCAATAAGCGTTTGGATGGAAATTCCCCGTCACAATCATAGCAATCCCGGCCACCGCTGAGATTGAGAAGACTGCTGGAATTACTTGTACCACGCGAATCATTGGCAAAATCACGACCGGAAACTTAACATTTCGCACCATGAACAATTGCGTTTGAATCGAGCGAATCGTATCAGAGAACCCTTGATTTACCAGATACCAGCCCGCAAATCCGACCGCCATCCATGTAAAATAAGGCATACCATCTTGTGGGGCTCGCGTTTGGAAACCACCACCGAAAATTACAGCATACGTCAAAACTTGGAACAATGGGTCCAAAATCTCCCACAAACTTCCCAAATATTTATGCGCGTTATTTGCCCGGGTGTCATAGATTGCTAAACGCACCGTCAAGCCAATATGGCGGATCTGATCAGCGGCTAATTGAAAAATTGATTTAATAATTATCCACATTTTATTTACCTACCATATTTCATCCAAATGACTGTGACAATCAGCCCAACAATCACTAACAATGATGTCCACAAGCTAATTCGTCCAAAGCCTTCAAAGCTCCGGAGTTTCGTCACACGGCGAATTTCAGCCTCATCCATCCCGCTCTTTGCATACCGATCCTTGAGCTGATCGATTGTGAAAATCTGCTGATAATGCTTTTGCTCATTAACATAGCGGCCACGATCTTCTTCATTCATCTCATCGAGCTCACGCGTAAAGGCTTGATACTCATCAGCGACTTCTTGCGTTGGACCAAAATCACGCATCTCACCATACTGAATCCACATGACTTTATTCGTAAATTCACGAACTTGTTGCAAATCGTGGGAAACAAAGAAAATCGTCTTGCCATCAGCAATAAACTCTCGAATCTTCCCCAAGGCTTTCTTAGAGAAATTCTGGTCACCAACTGACAAAGCTTCGTCCACAATTAAAATATCGGGATCATTATGCGTCACAATTGAAAAACCAAGCTTCGAACGCATTCCCGATGAATAATCCTTAACTGGCTGATCAATAAACTCACCAAGCTCCGAAAACTCAATAATATCAGGCATAGCAGCATCGATTTCTTTATTTGTCAGGCCCATCATCAACTGCTTCAAACGAATATTTTCACGACCAGTCAAATCCCAGTTTAGGCCTTCATTAATTGCAACCACACCAATTTTACCGTTAATTTCAAGCGTTCCAGACGTTTGTGGAATCACTCCGCTCAAAACGTTTAAAAGCGTCGACTTCCCGGACCCATTTGTTCCGACAATGCCGACGACATCCCCAGGCTCAATGTCAAAAGACAATCCACGCAAAGCCCAGAAATTGGCTCCATCTTTGTTACCAGTAAAGATCGATTTTAATTTTTCTGATTGGGTTGAGAAAAGTTGGAAATTTTTGGTAATTCCTGCTGCCCGAACCGTGTGTTGCTTTGTTTCATCAAACATTTTTAATCACCTTATGATTTGATATTTAACACAATTTTGTAAAACTCAACTCTATCAATAATACCTAAAAAACAGCCATTTGACAAGGTTTGCTAACTCAGCTTAATGCTTTGCACCATATCGTTCTAGCCATTGAACCGCTTTTTGATATGCATCATCTGAAACATCATTCGTTGAAAATTGATAAACAACGCTCATTGACCCCGCCGCTTCAATTAATTTAATCATCTTGTCACGCGCGAGTTGATTCTTTTCATCAAGCACGCCAAACGAAACCGTTTTGACGCCATGTGCGCGCAACTGTTGCAAAAGCCGAATTGATTCTTCCACATCATGAAAATCATAATGATACCCACCATGCCGGGGCCAAATTGAAATAACTAGCTCGACACTTGCAGCTTGCGTCAATGAAACTGCAGTATCAAGCAAGTTTTGGTCGTTTAATTGACCGTGATGATCAATGGTCGCAATCATCTTAATCCGCTTCACACCACTGTTTACTACTCGTTCTAACGTTACTAAATCCGTGACTTCTGTTTCGAGAATCATGTCGTGTGCCTCCTCATCGTCGTGCAACATACATTTTCCTAATTATAATTGATATTTAGCAAAAAAGAACGTCTTAGCTCGATGAAAACGTTCTTATTAGTAAAATTTAACTTTTAACTGCTGGTTGATTCTGCCGTAATTGTTGCACCAACATGAAACTAGGGTTAACCGAGAGCGTTTGTTGGCCTTCAAAAATTACAAATCCTGGCTTCGAACCATTTGGCTTCCGAAGTCGTTTAATTGGCAAATAATCCACTGGAACATTGGTTGACTCACGTGCCTTTGAGAAATAAGCTGCCAAATGCGCCCCTTCGAGCAACGTTTCATCACTCGGCTCGCTACTATGAATCACCACGTGCGACCCTGGAATGTCCTTTGTATGGAGCCAAATATCATTTTTGGCTGCACTCTTCATTGACAAGCGTTCATTTTGCAGATTATTTTTCCCAACTTCGATCAGCGTACCGTCCGTTGCATAAAACTTTTCTGGCGCACTAACTTGAGGCTTCTGCTTTTTCTTGGTCTGAATCCGCAAATACCCTTCTTGAATCAATTCCTGCTTGATTTCTTCAATATCTTTAGGCGCGGCAATGTTAATCTGTGCCATCAAGTTATCGAAATAATCTACTTCTGCTTGTGCCAAGGCCATCTGTTCGTTGATAAATTTCACGGAAACCTTGAGCTTGTTGTAACGCGTGAAATACTTTTGCGCGTTTTGCGAAGGACCAATTTGATTTGACAACTGAATCTTAAGGGGCTGATTGTCATCATAATAATTGGGCAACTCAATCTCCGTCATTCCGCGCTCGACCATGTGCATATACGTGGTCAACAGTTCGCCCTTAATCTTGAATTCATCAGCATTATCAGCAGCCACCAGCTCTTGATGAAACTTTTTGATTTTATTGTTGTTTTTCTTCAGTTCATTTTTGACTGCGCGAATCACAACCCCAGCTTGCTGTTGCACCCGATCACGTTCAGACTTTTCAGCAAAATAATGATCCAACATATCTGATAACGTTGGGTATTCTGTTACTTCGCCTGGCAATGTCCCCCAGCTAAACGGCGCAAAGTTAACTCCTTTGTCCGTCGAAATCAACTGTGGCGTTGGCTTTTCAAAATGTTCTAGCCAAGTCTGCGCATTGGCCAAAGCATCTCCGTCAGCATGCAAAACATGTGCTAGTTCACGAGCCGAATCACGCGCGAATCCCTGAAAATGCTTTTGCAACGCTGGTGCTAATTCGTCAATCTCTGGCAAATCCAAAACTAACTTCGCTAAGCCATTCAAGGATGCATACGGATTCACCACATCTTGTTTCGGTGGCATCACATATTGACCACCCGGAATCAGCGAACGAACCCGGTTTTGATCAGGTGAAACGTGCTTAATCAAATCGATAATTTTTTGCGACGCTTCATCGACCAAAAATAAATTGGAATGCCGGCCCATCATTTCAAGGTAGAGCGAAGTTTTTTCTTCATCCCCCAGCTCATTGCGCCCAGTTGTTGAAAACTTAATGATTCGATCGTTTTCGATTTGCTCAATCGCCAGTAACTGAGAACCTTCTAAATGTTTGCGCAACATCATTGCAAAGTTGGGGGCAGTTTGCGGATTTGCATATTTAATTTGTGAAATCTGAGCCCGTGCGAACGTTGGATGTGCACTTAAAAGAACCGGATAATTTTTCCGATTAGCACGAACTACCAAAAATATTTCGTTCGGGTAAGGCTGATGGATTTTCATGATTCGTCCGCCAGCTAAAATTGCATTTAATTCATGCACCATTGCATGGGTAAAGAGACCATCAAATGACATGATTGGACTCCTTTCTGATTACTTATTTTTGAAAAATTGACGCGCATTTGTTTCATCTAGTTGCAACTGTTCTATCAGCGGTTCCATGCCAGTGAATTTAACTTCACCCCGCAAGTAAGCGTACCATCGAACTCGCACATGTTCGCCATAAACTTCATCGTTAAAATCAAACAGGTTAATCTCAACTGTTTGCGGACGCCCATCACCAAAAGTCACGTTGTAGCCAATCTGGCCCATTCCTGGATACCATTGATCTGCAATTTGAACCTCGGCCACATAAACGCCTCCACCTGGAATCCGTTCATCAATTGGCGTCTCGATATTTAGCGTTGGAAAGCCCATCTCACGTCCGCGCGCTTCACCATGCACAATTACTCCAGAAGTTTCGTACGAGGTCACCAGAAGCTCATTTAGCTCTTTAATTTGACCATCCGCTAAAAGCTGCCTAGCCTGAGTTGAAGCACTTTTTTCACCATTATACTGAACCGGTGGAACCTCAATGACTTCAAAGCGTCCAGCTGCTAAATCAGGTAACGTATGCATGTTGGCCGTATCTTTGGGCCCAAACGTATGGTCAAAGCCGGCAACAACTGCGACTGCGCCTAATCCCAGCATATATTGTTCAACGAAGTCAGCTGGAGAAAGTTTTGCTAATGCCGAAGTGAAATCCACAACATAGGTCTGTTCAACGCCAAGCTGTGCAAAAATTTCCAATTTACGTTCCAAAGTAGTGAGATACTGGATGGGATTATCATGCTTTTTAAAAACAATTGACGCGTGCTGATTATACGTTAAAACAGCCAGCGAAATCCCTTGCTCATCCGCAATTTTTTTCGCTTGCGCAATTACGGCTCGATGACCGGCATGGACACCATCAAAAAAGCCCATTGCCAATACAATCGGCTTGTGTTCAATGGCTGTTTTTTCATATGGATGATGTAAATGAATGACTTTCATGAAGTTCCTCCAACGCGTTAATTCCTTTAATCATTTTACCACGACTTGGGACCTGCAGAATTGAATTATAGTAATTAATACGCTGTACTAGTTATTTAATAGGCAATTTTAATATTAAACTTTTACTGTTCAGCTGCGCTAAAGATTCTTTACGTTCGGACGGCCCCGCACGATTCATTATGCGTTTTGTTAGCGATTTATCGCTTACCAAAACACGATCCGCAGTACTTAGTTGGGCAGCTGTGTCATACAGCTGGGCGGCTTAGTAACGAAGGTGGTTCGAATGGCAAAATAATTTGCCAATTTCACGGCGCTAAAGCTCGCGTGAAAAGGTTCACCTAGATTCGGCAAGGGCTGGTCATCCGACGACAGAATCGGTTCGCTGACCAGCAAACACCCTGGTCATTTTATTCAAAGCGTGGTGGATTGAGATGATGATAGTAGGTGATTGAGCGAGGTAGCGGCACCAATTCGACTAAATTTCGGTTCACCGAAATTAAAATCCGAATGGGACCGTGTCGCCACTTACTATCATTATTGAAAAGCCACCACACTACTGATAATGACCAAAGGATTACACAACTATTTCAATAGACTAAAACCAGTGCTACATGCTCTTTAATAAACGCCCTTCGCACTTTTGAACCGTGCGACTCTAGCCACTTCACTTTTGTCACGTTACACGCAACAAACGTGAAGCAGTTAGCTCGCCCGTTCAATTTTCGTTACACGAAAACCAGTGGTACATGCTCTTTAATAAACGCCTTTCGCACTTTTGAACCGTGCGACTCTAGCCACTTCACTTTTTGTCACGTTACACGCAACAAACGTGAAGCAGTTAGCTCGCCCGTTCAATTTTCGTTGCACGAAAACCAGTGCTCCATGCTCTTTAATTAATTGCAAACGTTCGATATGGACGATACAACTGTTTTTCAGCATTCCACTCAACGATTGTCTTAACTTCACCCAAATAGGTATAGATAATCATAGGATCCGTTAATGGAACCTCACTCGCCGGCAGACCCTTACCATCTTTAACCCACGCCCATTGATCAGGCCTCAACTCATATCTTGGCAGGTCGCCAAACGCTTCATCAAACGGGCGCAACCAATCACCAAGTCCCTCTGGCCCCCGTTCTTCAATCTCTTCTAACGTATGCGCATGTGACAAATCAAATCCACCCGCTTCCGTTCGCGTCAATTGTGTCATCGTAGCTGGGTATCCTAATTGTTGCCCAAGTTCAAATGCAAGTGTTCGAATGTACGTTCCTTTTGACACTTCTGCTAAAAATTTAAACTTTTGTGTTCCAGCACTTGCATCAAATTCGGGTGTACTCGTTAGCTCAAAACGGTAAATGATGGCTGTTCGCTTCGGCCGTTCAACAGTTTCACCCGCGCGTGCATATTGATACAAACGCCGCCCGTTGACCTTAACCGCTGAATACATTGGTGGAATTTGAATAATCTCGCCAGTTAACTTTTGCATTCCAGCGATGATTTCGTCCTGCGTCAAAGGCGTTTCAACTCGTTTTGTCTCAATAATCTCGCCTTCAAGATCTTCCGTTTCAGTCGCAAATCCTAGCGTGACCTCGCCTGTGTAAACTTTACGAGCTGCCTGCAAAAATTCAATTGTCTTTGTGGCTTTTCCAATCGCCACCGGCAACACACCATCAACAGTTGGATCCAACGTGCCAGCATGCCCAATTTTTTTCATGTGTAAGATTTTACGTAATTTAAATACAACATCATGTGACGTCATTCCACTAGGCTTGTGAACTGCTAAAATTCCATCCATGTTTCTAAATCCTCATCCGTTAGTAAATATTGCACACATTGTGCTGAATAATGCGTAGGGCAACCCAGGGCCCCGCGCAACAAGTAATTTAAGTATACCAAATCGGCGTGAACAAAAAAGGCCCGAAGTTAAGTTTCAGGCCCAAAATATTATTTCAATTTATCGTCCGTATAGGTGTGCGTCAATTCCAACTCAGGAAAGCCTTGTTGCCGTAAAACTTCATAAATCACAATTGCTGCAGTATTTGACAAATTTAACGCACGAATATGCTGATCATTTTGTGGAATCCGCAGTGCTTTCTCGGCATGTTCCACCATAAATTCAGCCGGCAAACCCGTTGTTTCTTTACCAAACATAAAATAATAATCGTGATCTTGCGCTGTATAATCGACCTCATGATAACTACGTGGTGCAAATTTAGAAATCAAGAACAGCTCATCTTGCTGAGACAAGGTTGTCATAAATTGTTCAAGACTCGGATGAATCGTCAAATCGACCGTGTCCCAATAGTCTAGCCCAGCACGCTTTAGATGCTTGTCATCCAACTGGAAACCCAAAGGCTCAATCAAATGCAATTTCGTATTCGTTCCAGTTGCTGTACGAGCAATATTACCAGTATTAGCCGGCATTAAAGGTTCAAATAGCACAATGTGATTCGTCATAACACTCTCCCAGTAATCTTTATATTTCTTAATTTTACCACTGTTTGAAAAATGTTAAGAGCTAAATCTGTACGAAAACCAATGTTCCATGCTCTCTTAATCCTCTTGTGCGTAATCCGTCACAAACAAGTGGTCCAAGAAATCGTGCGCATCATCAGCATCGGTCGTTTGATTTTTAATTTCAGTTTCAACAGCTGCCTCGATTTGCTTGCGCGCCTCATCTGCTCCTTGATCGCCCACAATAACGTGCACGCGATGGAAATCATCATTCCAGTTGACCTCAGTTGGTCCCCAAGTATCCAAATTTAACTTCTTAACCCAATCTTGAATTTGATCTTTTGTGTATGCCATTTTATGCCTCCAACTTATAAGGTTAATTAATATTATTCAATGCAGTTATTATATATCGAATCGCTATTGCATGGCTAGATTTTAGGACAAAAAAATTGCACACCAGCCATAGACTAGTCTGCAATTAAATAATGCGAGTATTAATCGTTGCGTGTATTTCCATTCTCATCGTGCACAGAACGAATCTTGCCATCGTTTTCCAGGTGACCAGTACCCGTGTATGGCTTAAATTCATCAAAGTTCACGCCACGTTCAGCAAAGTACTTCTCAATTTGAGCGCGCTTTCCTTCAAAACGTGGTGGCAATGCCAAAGTCGTTCCGAGATCAAACAAAGATTCGTCCAAAGTAAATCCTGGGTTGGTGGTAGCGAGCTCAACGCGATTTCCACCTGGCTCAATGAAGTAAACTGAACGGAAATATCCCCGATCAATCAGCACTTCACGCTTGTAGCCTAATTCCTTGGCACGCTCCCAATATTTGACCAAATCAGCGCCCGACTCAACAGCCAAAGCATAATGATCAGTTGATCCACGCCCGAACTTTGATTCAGGTGCATCTGATGGCGTTTGGTAAAGCTCAATCGCCTCAATGCCATCCAAGTCCAAGATATTACCCTTCACTGGGATGTCCAAAAGTTCCTCAAAGAACCGGCCCGTAGCAGCAACATCCGGCACATGTAACTCAGCGCCAACTACCCCTGTGATTTGGTATTCAGCTGGAATATCTGAGAAATAGTTGATATGCCAGTCAAAGAGTTGTCCTTCACTTTCTTGCAAGCGCAAAGGAATCTTGTCTGGATCAAAGGTGTGTAGCCGGTCAAGATCATCAATTTCAACCTGATAACCCTGTTCTGTCAAACGTTCGGCCCAAAAATCCATTGATCCTTCTGGAATCGAAAAATGAATCCCTGAAAAGAACATGCGTCCGTCCAAACGCTCTTTAAAGTCATCAACCCCGAAAAATGTGACTACTGTTCCAGGCGTTCCCATGAAATCACCATAATAAATGTGGCGCATATTTGGGTTAGCTTGATTGATTGAATTCTTAATAAACCGAAGCCCCAATACATTTGTATAAAATTCTTCATTTTTCTTTACATCTTCAGTTAACAATGAGATGTGGTGTGTCTTCATAGTCATTAGTAAGATCTCCTAATTTTTGATTGATAATTTACATTAGTTATACGTGTGGTGCTAGTTATGCAACATCTTGGTCATTTTTCACTTGCGTGGTGACTTTTCAATAATGATAGTAAGTGGCGACACGGTCCCATTCGACTTTTAATTTCGACAAATCGAAATTTAGTCGAATTGGTGCCGCTACCTCGCTTTAAGGAGTGTGCACAAAGGCGTTCTGAGCTGTCGGGATAAGACTATTTTCAGGTTTGCTACCAAAGCGTAGCGACGTAGTTGACCTGAAAATTGGTTTATAACCGAAGCTCAGCCTTTGTAAACACGATAATCACCTACTATCATCATCTCAATCCATCACGCTTTGAATAAAATGACCAAGGTGTTTATCAAAATATTGTACTTTTATTTGGCAGCGTAGCGAAGCTGATCAATCAAAGTACAATATTACATAACTAGCACAACACGTTATTGATATTTTATTTTACAAACACAGTATAAATCGTCATCCCTCGAATGTCCAAACAAAAGGTTCTATAATATTTGGGACTGATGAATAACATTTGTTTGTTATTCATTGGTTCCATTTTTGTTTTTGATTAGCCAAATGGCTAATCTATAATTGTTTAAGTCAACGTCAATGAT
>JAITPD010000006.1 GCA_031289615.1 Lactobacillaceae bacterium
TTTCCGCCGGCCATCGTCATCGTGATATAACTTGGCAAGCCCGTGTCGCTATTAAGAGTCGCAATCGTATATGGGCTGCTTGAAAGCGCGGTTGCTGTCGTATCATCTGGATTTTGCCAATAATATGCTGTCTGTGTTGGTGTTAAATTACTTAACTGCGTAACTTGAACCTGGAAATTAGGTTGAACACCGCGATCGTCAGCAAAGTTCAATTGCATCGCAGCATTTCCGGAAATCGGATCACTCCAACTTCCATCTTTTGGTAAAGCACCTAGCAACACATTATATGTCCGATCTGGCGTAGAAGCATTCATCGACATCCCAGCCGGCGTATACCACTGAATATACTTAGCAGTTTGCAAATAAGACAGGTCGCTGGCTGAATACGTCGTAGGTGTCATACTTGCTGAACTAAATTGTCCATTCGTTGTACCCGTGGCAACCCGCTTATACAAGTCACTAGCTCCACCTGAACCATCATAAGTGGTTGAGGCGTGTAGACGCAAGCCAGAACCATTAATGTTGATTGGAATGTTTGCATCTGAGTCAAAAACGGTTCCTATGTTTGTTTGCATTGTGAATGAATTTGAGTCATTTATATTGATGGCCGAACCACTAGCAGCTGCGCCAGTTATCATGTTACCATGGCTGGCACTTTGGTTGTTCAATTTAACAACAGCACCTTTCCCAATGTTCCATTTAACTGCACCACCATTAAAACTGTTCATATTAATACCACCACCAGCCGTAGAAACTTCGTAATCACCATAATCAGCTACGTTCAAGGTCCATGAAGTGTTGTAATTATTCATAAACCAACCTTTAGCATAATATGATGCCGTGTTTTTAGTTCCATTAATTTTAAATGATGCATTCTTACCAATATTCCAAGTCAATGGTCCCGAACCACTTCCATAATACATTGTATATGTGTAGTCCAAATTCCAAACTAAATTGGCGTTATCATGAATATTAAGCGTGGAAGCAGTATTATTAATATTATAGTATGGTTGGTCCCAACCCCAACTTTGATTTAAGGTTGTTGTTCCATCCATAATCTCGGTGTCATAACCACCTTCGATCCATTCGCCATTGTTGTCAGCTCCTGAAAGCCCAGTTCCAGGTTGTTTAATATCAAATGTGTTGTTCCCATAAAGTCGAATGATTCCCTGATCATTTCGGATTGGTGAAGCTCCATAATTTGTTCCACCATTCCTATAGTGCACATTTTTATATGAAGTAATGGCCTTAGAAGCACCTGACACTGAAAATATCCCATTTGAATAACCAGTCACAACATTGGCATCCTCGATTTCTAGAACAGTATTGTTAGTAATTGAACTGTCACCTTGAGCGATGAACCCAACGTTATACCGTCCACCATTATTTGTGGCATCCGCATTACTACCAGCGTATAGGGTATGCTGGTTTCCTTTAATAAGGATCCCTGAGCCCTCTCTGACACCTTGGCCATTATAAAACGTTGATGAGCCCGGTACGTCACCAATGACGTTAAATACATATTGGTGTGCACTACCCGTTGCACCAGCTTTATACGTATCAAACATGTCAAGCCAGCTGTTCACGTTATAATACGTACTACCTGCCGTACCCGTCACTGATCCATCCGTGTCAGTCATGTAACCTGGTGTTGTTGCGGTTCCTTGCGTATTAGATAAATCTGCCGCAGATCCCGTTCCACTCAATCCAAACAACGCAAACAAGAGGAACAGCAAACCTAGAAACATTTTTTTCATATTGATTGTCATGTTCTCCTCCTTAATTCCCAATTCCATCGACAAGACTGTGGGTAATTGTTGCGTTGTATTGGACTCCTGTTGCTAAGCCAGTTGCATTCTTCAAATCGAGTTTTGCACTAGTTCCCCCAGAAACACTTAACCCGTTTGTATTAACTCCAGCACTCAAGACTGTTCCGTTCTGATTATAGACGTTAATGAGTGAGCTTCCTTGAATGCTTGTATTTGTGGAATCACCTATCGAAATCATAAAGTCAGTCACCGGCAAAGTCTTATTTGAACCGTCAGCCGCAATGAAATCATCCACTTTAACTTGAATCTGATAACCACTTGATCCACCGCGCAAATCAACCACGGTATATGGTTTATCCCCACCTGCTGTCAGCTGTTTAACATTATTTTTTGCTGTCCCAAAGTCAAAACTTGGATAAGTTTCCAGATAGAATGAATCCGTTGAAGGTGCTGTCACATTAATATTTGCCGTACCATTACCACTAGTATCTGCTTCAACACTTTGATATCCAAAACCAGCAAAGGCCAATGTCATCATACTTATTACAAATATTTTTTTCATCTGCATAGCCTCCATCCCCTTTACTTCTTGCGCGTTGTCCAAAAGACCAATCTAATCAGTCCAAGCCAGCCAAGTCCAATTAAGAACAATGGTAGCCACCATGCACGTACTTCATCGTTTTGAATGGCATGATGATTAACCTTACTCGTTTGTTCGATTTGATCCTTGGTTGCTTTTAATGCTTTTTCACCCGCCACAACACGCGTCAGACGAGCTTGAACCAAAATACGCTTCACTGTCCTAGTTGCCGCAGAACACGTCACTAGACTAATTTGTGAATCGCCCACAGTGTCGTGAACTCTTTCAATTTGGTTCTCAAGAATCGTAGTCTTCTTATAAATTTTATATTGATAATACTTACCTAAATACTGTAGATAAACCGTTTGCCCAATTTTAGTCCGCGCCAACGAACCGAAGTGCAAACTGAGAAGCCCCATATTGTGCGCCACCAAAACTAAATTATGATTAAGTGGTTCACGATTTGGAAACAGCGAAACTGCGCCAAAAGTTAGATTGACATTGGTTAAACTGGTATAAACATCGTCACGCAATCCAATTGCTGGAATTGCCATCTGACCAACAGCATTCTGATCTTGTTGCTTAGCATAATTCAACATCGTAGACAGCATGACTGGTTCAATCGTTTGAGCTGGTTGAATCTGTGGCAACTTTGTCTGATAATGCACCGTTTGTTTGTCTGCCAAACGCAAAGCTTGATAATCTCGAAATGCAGGCAGGGCAAACAATACCGCAGCCAGCGTAAAGATGACTATCACCAATCCTCTTAATTTGCGATGTTGATCCATGAGCAAACCTACTTTACTTTTCTGACTAACCGAACGTGCTTTCCTTGCTTCAAAAGACGCTTGTATTCGCGTTCTGAAACTTCACGAACAACGGTCACTGATTTACCTTCTACATCACGAACTTTTTCTTCGATTTCAACAAGTTCTTCATCCTTACGACGCTTCCAAAGAATGAACCATAGAAGTGCTCCAAGCAAAACCAAGACAACTGCAACAATCAAGAGGAACTTTACCCAATCAAAGTGCTTAATCGTAACATCCTTTGCGTTGTACTTCTTAGCAACCGCGCCAGAAATCGTGAACTTCCGGTCAAACTGCCAGCGATATTTGTATTGATCGCCTTGCTTGTTGAACAATTTTGTCGCATATTGACCATTTGCATCCTTAACTGCATATGCGCTAAGTTTCAAACGATACGTACCAGGATTAAGCTTCTGCCCATTTCCAAGCATTACAGAATAATCAAAGTTACTATTAGGAGCCATTTGCATCATATTATTTTTAGATGCATACAACACCTTTTGACCCTTAGCATCCAAAATCTCAGCGCTCACTGCCATTTGATTGACGTAAACTGACAATGGATTCTGCAGGTTCATTGAAATAGCGTTCCGATAATTAACCTGGTTAGCTTGAATCTTGCTTAACTTCAAACCATCATGATTAATTTTTTCATCAGAATATGGATTCGGAATTGACTGACGCATCAAGAAGCCAATCTGAAAGCCATAAATATTTTTGATCGCCATAGTTGAAGACTTACTCGTTTTTGCAGCTTTATCTGCCGCCTGATCAGAGAATGTCAATCCACCTGCGATAATACCTTCAACAGGATGATTTGGCATTGTGACATGCACAATCACATCCTTTGTTTCACCTGGCTGAACCGTGACATTTGGCTGAACCGTCAACAAATCCTTCAAGTTATATTGCAAACTTTTGTCAGTCTTAGCTTTATTATTTCCGTACTCAACAACCCCATTGATGTTCGTAGTTGCCGGTGCGACCTTAGTTGTAACTGTGACTGGCTTTTTTGTAGAATTTGAATACTTCAGAGTCACGTCTTGTGATTGACCTGGTTGCAAGACCAAGTTATAAAAACCGTCTTTCTTATCAACCTGATTGTCTGGCAAAACTGGTACAACTGAGAAATTCAATTGATTTGCTGATGCTAAACCGCCCATGGTCAGGCCAATGATGCTGGCTAGTATCAACAATAAATATTTAATAAACTTTCGCATTTCAAACCCTTTCAAACGCCTTTTCAATTCCGCTGTGTTTCACTATAAATTGCATGTTTATTGCGCTACTGTAGCTATGCACCATATTGGTCATTTTTCACTTGCGTGGTTGTTTTTCGATAATGATAGTAAGTGGCGACACGGTCCCATTCGACTTTACATTTTTGCAAAATGAGTCGAATTGGTGCCGCTACCTCGCTTTAAGGAGTGTGCACAAAGGCGCTCTGAGCTGTCGGGATAAGACTATTTTCAGGTTTGCTACCAAAGCGTAGCGACGTAGTTAACCGGAAAATTGGCTTATAACCGAAGCTCAGCCTTTGTAAACACGATGATCACCTACTATCATCATCTCAATCCACCACGCTTTAATAAAATGACCAGGTTTTTTGCTGATCAGCGTAGCGATTCTGTCGTCGGATGACTAGCCCTTGCCGAATCTAGGCGAACCTTTTCGCGCGTGCTTTAGCGCCGTGGAAACGGCAAATTATTTTGCCATTCGCCATGACTCGTGCAGGGCCATCCGAACGTAAAGAATCTTTAGCGAAGCTGATCAAACCAATCACAATTACATACCTAACAACATGTTCTTACAATAAAAGCTGGCAGAGAGGTCCCCACCAGCTTCATTATCCATATCAATCAATTTAACTTGATTAATTTATAGTTTCACTTGGTGTGTTACCAATCGTCCATTGGATTGTAGTTGTGTAACTAGCCGCAACCTTGGCACTCTTACCAGGTACAGATAAGGTCACTGCTGAGTCCGTTGATGGTCGTGCAACAGTTGTTCCATCTGCATTATAGCTAACTTGGTCGGTCTTCAATGAACTTGCATCACCAAAGTCCAACAAGTGTGTTCCAGATGTTCCATTAACGGTTTCAGTCGTTGCAGCAGCTCCTGACATTACGTCAATTGCGCCCCCACCTGGTGTTAAAGTAAAGCTATCTTTATTAGTTACGCTACCGTCTGCCGTTGTTGCAGAAACATGGTTAGCACCCGTAAATGCAACTTGTGCTCCCTGCAAAACAACTCCACTAGCTGTCTTGAAATCATTCAATTGCTGAGCTGACAAAGTCCAACCAGCAAATGATCCACGATTGTCAGTGATTTGAACGTAATCAGGTCCAGTTGTCTTGGTTCCATCTGCCTTTGTATATCCTTGGGCTGATGCTTGATACGTTGCATCAGATGCCGTAATCTTTTGAACACCGAAGTCCAATGAAGATGCAAAGTCAATTGACAGTGGGCCATTAGTACCAGGTGTAACCACTTTACCACCTGGAGTTTCAGGTGTTACTGGGGTAGTTGGATCTGTTGGATCAACTGGGTTAGTTGGATCGGTGCTAGCAGTGTAACCAACACTACCAGTTGAACTGTACGTATTCACCGTATCAGCACTTACAGCTGGGGCCAATAACAACAATGATGCAAACGTAATTGATGCAATCGTTACTTTCTTATTCATAATATGCTTCCTTTTTTAAACTTTTTTAGTAATAACTAGCTTTAACGCATTGTGCTAGTTGTGAAGTGTTGTCCTATTGGTTGATCAGCTCCGCTAAAGATTCTTTACGTTCGGATGGTCCTGCACGAGTCACGGCGAATTGCAAAATAATTTGCAAATTTCACGGCGCTAAAGCACGCGTGAAAAGTTTCGCCTAGATTCGGCAAGGACTAATCATCCGACGACAGAATCGCTTCGCTGCTCACCCAAAATCTTGTCATTCTATTCAAACCACCACGCAGGTGAAGAATGACCAAGATATTACACAACTAACACTACACATTAGCTTTATTTAATAGCAGCGTTGGCAGCTGGCGTTTGAGTCAAATTCCATTGTAATGTAGTAGAATATTGACCGGCACGCTTAGTTGTTGCACCAGGAACTGTTAGTGTAATGGCTTTGTCTCCTGAAGTTGTGGCTCCTGTAGTAGCATCTCCATAACGAGTTACCCATGTTCCTTCACCTTGGTTGGCTTGGGCAGTTGTAACGATTGAGGCTGCTCCCTTAGTCAAAGTGAATCCAGTTGCTGCAGATGGAAGTCCAGCATCAGAAGCAGAAGCCGTAACAGCAGTACCATTTGTAAATGCAATTTGTGCACCGTTCAAAGCATTAGTACCATTCTTCAAGTCATCCATTTGTGTAACGTTTAATGACCAACCTTGATCTGAACCAGTGTTGTCAGTCACTTGAACATAGTTAGGAACACTCTTTGCTGCTCCAGTGCTATCTTTTCCTGAAGTCAATGCTGCGTAGTATGTTTCATTAGTTGAAGTAATCTTTTGTGATCCAAAATCAAGTGATGAAGCAAAGTCAATTGATAATGGTCCAGCAGTTCCAGGTTGTGCTGGAGTATCAGGAACGTAAGGATTGTCAGGATTTGTTGGATCAACTGGGTTAGTTGGATCAGTGTTAGTTGTAAATGTCACTGAGGCCTTTGATGTGTATTGTGCTGGTGCGACTGTATCAGCTGCGATAACTGATTGTGAAAGTAACAATGTTGAAATTGCTACACTACTAAATAAAATTGTCTTGTTCATAATATTTCTCCTTAGATATAAAACTACCGACGTTAACAACAATTGAAACCTAATTATGTGTTCTCTTTGGAATTAAAATTGCCCCCCCAAAGATCATTAATAATAGTGGCAAAGCAAAGTTTTGAAGTGAAGAACGATCACCTGTATTTGGTAAGACTGGTTCTTTCCCCTTGACGTTGACACCACCATAAAATGGATTGTCCTTTGAATGTGGCTGGAAAACTTGCCCTTTTGGTTCATTTTGCTTTGGAGTAACTTTTGGATACTCGTATTTGCCAACGAAGCCAACGTGACCCGTTACATTTTCATTTGAAGCACCTACGACACTGTCATCAGCAAGCACAACCGGACTAACCAAAAAGCTAAAAAGTATACTTGCAAGCATAATGGCCTTCTTCAACTTACTCACCCCCTCTTCCACTCATTATTCGAGTTTGGTACATTTCATTTAACAGTTACATTTTATCTTTATTTTTTGTAAGTCAAGCGACGTTTATTTACTCTTTTGTCAAATAAACCTCGTTTGTGGAAATGTTTGTCCCTACAAATTATTGTGTGATAATGAACAAAAACAGCCATCGACGACCTTATTGTCATGGCTGTTAATATTTTTTATGGCAAGATGGTCATCACAATGTATTCAAGTACCAAATCAATAATTAATGATTGGTACGAGCTGCGAAACAATTTGTTCATTGATGGATGGGACTAGCTGTAATATTCTTCTTGGTTCGATCAGCTTCGCTAAAGATTCTTTACGTTTCGGATTTGCCCTGCACGATTCATGCCGAATGGCGAAATAATTCGCCAATTTCACGGCGCTAAAGCACGCGTGAAAAATTTCGGCTAGATTCGGCAAGGGCTTGGTCATCCGACGACAGAATCGCTTCACTGATCTAGCCCTGTCGTAAACCACCACGCAAGTAAAAAATGGACAAGGTGTTTCATAAACGACACTAAACTTAGTTAATACCCATAATTGTGAATCAGAACTTCATCCAATTTTTCATAGAGCGGCCTTTTAAAATTTAACCAACTGATGCGTAAACTTTTTATAATAAACACGATTAATAACATCATTAATATAATTAATTTGCTTTGTATTTGGCAAACCATCAAAAATCAAAGTGGTCATTTTGTTCAAACCATCCAGGGGACGCGAAGTTATAATCACATCATCCGCTGCATCTGCCTCCGTATGCACGTTCACTGTACCGACGAAACGCTCAGAAATTTGATCCTTTAAAATAAATGCATTCCCTAAATTTTCTGGGAAGAAGACCCCCACATTAACCTTAGGCAATATTTTTGGATCAACCACCGCTAATAATGCACCGATATAATCATCTAATAGATATAACTCAACTTGTTCAACGTCCATATCCAATTCCTGCGCCATCTTTTCTAAGATACGCATCACAAACGCATTTGCTATCGGATATTTTATTTTGATTTTGCTATCTGTCGACAATCTTTTCTTCGCAGAAACATTTAGCTGACCATATAGCAAGAAATTCATGACTGACACAAAAGTAATTGAGAAAAATTGTGCGCACATTTTTTGTTCAATCTCGATTTCAAAAATAGTTTTAAACGCATCCATCGCCATTTTTTGAAAATGCTCAATCTTTTTGTATATCGCAGTCCCTTTCCATAAGCCAATGTTATTTTCATTACTAACTAACATAACCAGACTAACCCATACATACTGAATTTCTTGTTTGGCTTCACATTCTGACATTTCTGGAAAGAAGCCCTTAATGATATCCTTAACATCATATAAATGGTCTTTCATATCTTGACTGATTTGATCAAAGTCAATGTCGTACAACTCAACTTCTTCTAAATCAATAAAGTGGCGTCCTTTTAAGCGCAGAACCCAGACAGAAATTGCATTCATTACCATTTCTTTTTGATTCGAACCACCTTGTCCATAAAAATTTTCAAACGAGTCATACAGTGTTCTTACAACATATCCGTCGCCAATTTTGTTGATATTTAACAAGCAATTCATACGCCATAAGAAATCAAAAATTAATAAACGAATATTGATTTCATCACCAATTAGCCGCCCCTGCCGGTCAATCGTAATATCATAATGCTCTAGCTCAGCCTTAACATTCTTAATCATGGTAGTCATTTCGTGTTCAGAAAGATTTTGCTGCATCCTAAAGTTAACATTCCCTTGATAAGTCTGCTTGGAAATTTCATACAAATATTTCGCCATATTAGAACGAGTAATCAATAACCCACGCATAAGACCAGGATTGACGAGAGTTTCCCGGTTAATATCAACCCTTCGCTCCTTCCAATCTACAGAAAATGCCAGGTTGTCCTTGGGCAGCAATTCGTGACCAAGTTCTTCTAATTTTTGAACAGTGCTTGAAATTATATAATACGTCCATTGAAAACGGTGCTTAATTTGCACAAATGAAATATGGTCTTCGGTTGTATCGAAAATCAAATAATTATTCAACTGAACAGCTTTCAAGTCAGTTTGGTTTAACATCCAATCAAATTCACCCATCCACATTGGAATCCCCCCCTTTGTACATCTTCACAGAAACTTCATTAACTTCACTATATATTAATTTTTTGATTATTGCACGATGTTATCGGTAACATGTTTTTATTTTTAGTAAGTAAGTTAAAAAATAACATTTACTTTCTGGCAACTGTGATAGCGTTGACCTTTAGCTACTTTTCCCAACCACGAAAAGCCAAGACAAATTATATGCCTTGGCTTTTGTTCATGTTCCTAAAATCAATCTAGTCACATTTTTATTTCGGATTAAAACGTTCAAATTAGATTGAACTGAATTAGTGATTCTTGCGTGAAACTGCAGCCATTCCAAGAATTGAAGCAGCCGTAGCAACACCCATTGCGACTACTGAAGCAGCATCTTGTGCATCAGTAGCTGGCAATTCAGCCTTAGCAGTCGTAGCAGCAGCAATCGTTGCTGGCTTAGCGGCTTCTGAAGTAGTTGCAGCCAACTTAGTAATGTCAGCAGTACCACTCTTAGGCGTCATATCTACATCTGTTGGCTTTGCAATTGGTGTAGTTGGGTTAACAGTTGGAGTAGTCTTAGTGTTGTCATAGTAATCCTTAGCATTAACTGAAACTGCTTCACCACTTCCGGCAACTTCAATTGCGATAGGGTCAGTTGTTGGCAATTCGTGATCAATGTCAACTTCATCAGTAGGATCAGAAACAACTAATCCACCAGCTGCTGGAGTTTGAACATCCTTCTTTTGCAACATAACAGTTGTGTAAGTGGTCAACTTTTGAACAGCCTTACCACCATCAGTTGTAACAGTGAATGTTTCAGGAACGAATTCACCATCTTTAGCAGCAGTATAGGCACCAGCTGCACCAGAAGTTTCATCAGTTGGTGTGTTTCCAGTAAATGAAACGGCCATTGTGGCCTTACCACCAATGTTGGCAGTTGCAACAGCATCAGCAATCTTGCTTGACATACCAGCAATATATTGGGTAGCTTCTGCAGACAATTCTTGAACCAATGTAGGAATCTTTGAAGTCAATCCAGCAGTAGTTCCATCACCAAAGGCAGCAGTCATCAACTTATCATATGATCCACCAACCAAGTGAGCAAGTCCGTTAATTGAATTGTTCATCAATGGTTCAATGATGCTGTTAGCCAACCAGTTGTCCCCAAGGTCGATGTTAGCATTGAAGTGCTCAAGACCATCCAAAGCATTTACAAGGTTAGCAGGCATAGTAGTAATAGCACCTAATCCGCTTGTAAGTCCTTGAATATATCCTTGAACAACTGATTGCATCTTTGAAGTAATTGCATCAACTGGTGAAAGGTTAGTTGAAACCTTGTATGAACCATCAGCTTGCTTTACAACATCAGCAAGAGTGTTAACAGAGAATGTTGTGTTCTTACCATCAGCTGAAGCAGCGTCACCCCAACCTTGTGGAGCAGCTTCACCATCTAATGCCAAAACTTGTTGACGTGATGCATCAACACTTGATGCGTATTGCTTGAATGCGTTAGAAACATTGTTCATTGCTTTGTCAAGAGACATCAAAGTGTTGTTCAAAGCTGATTGAACATTTGATTGGTTAATTCCAGCAAAGCTAAAGATTGGTGCCAACAATGGACGCATCGTGTTCAAGATCAAATCTGCTCCACCATTCAACAATCCTTCAACGTTTGGCTTAATTCCCGCAGCGGCCATGGCTGTTGAAATTGCATCACCATAGTGTGCGGCGATAGCACTGATCAAACGACCAGCAGCTTGAGTATTACCACTAATTGCTGCGTCGATATCTGCTTGAGTTCCAAGCCCCATTGTCTTTGCTAATCCAGCTACAGCGTTAGTTGCTACAGTTGGAAATGCAAATCCTGAGATCAAGTTTTCAGCAGTGTTTCCAAGTCCAGTAACCAAGTCAGCAACAATGTTTCCATTAATTACGTCTGAAACACTAGTTGAAATAGCTTGGATTCCTTGGTTGATTGACAATACTATTGCAGGAACTGGTCCGGCAACTAATTGTCCCCAAACATCTCCAAACAAAGCGTCAACCTTTTGCAAAGATCCATCAGGAGTTGTAAATGTAACTGAAACAACAGCCTTGTTTGCAACTTCTCCACCAACTGTTCCAGAAGTAGCTGATGCACTTGTGTCAATAGCAGCGATTTGGTTCAAAGCATTGGCCATTTGAGTCATGTCGCCTTGCTTTGCAGCAAGAGCAGTGGCCATGGCAGCCTTATCACCAGCAGCACTAGCAGCAGCATATGCAGCACCTTCAGAAGCAGCGGCAGATGATGCAGCTTCATAAGCTGATTGGTATCCAGCAATAGCAGCTGAGTTAGCGGCCGTTGATGCAGCAGCTTCAGATGTAGGGGTGAACTTGTCTAAGTTTGCCTTGATTGCATCCAAAACATCTGTGTCAATGTGGTATGTGTTTCCACCGGCAGTTGTAACATCGGCACCGATTTGGTTAGCCAAAATGTTTCCATTGTCGTCGCGGGCAGCCTTGGCTTCAACGTCCAAGTTTGCAACTTCTAATCCAGAAGCAGCAAGGTCAGCAGCTTCAGAAGTGCTAATCGTCCATGTGAATTCACCATTGTCTCCGTTCAAAACAGAAAGGTTAGTGTTTAATTGTTGTCCATTAACAACATCAAAAGTAATCTTGCTTGGGTTTTGGTTATCAGCAGTGATAGCACCGTTGGCGTTAACAGGAGTTGTTCCGTTGTAATCAACGTTGTCAACTTCCTTGGCCCCCCCATTTTTTACAGTAACATATGTGTTTGTGTCAGCCTTAGTTGCGGCAGCTGAACCATCAGAAGCAGCTGAACCTAATCCGGCAGTGGCTGTGTTGTCAGTTCCATATTGGTTACCAGCTAACAAGTCCTTAGTAGCTGGAGTTGTTGCAACTGATGCTACAGATGAAGTAGCTGAAGATGCAGATGAAGCAACTGATGAAGCATTAGATGCTGCAGATGAAGTAGTATCAGCAGCTGATGAAGTCAAAACAACTGTATCAGTATCTGCTTCCTTAGATACAGCTAGAGAATCAGAAGTTGCAAGTGGCGTAGCTGAATCAGCGTGCGCATCAACTGATGTAAGACCCATAGTAAGAGCGGCCATTGCGATTCCAGCAACAACCCATTTCTTACCATCCTTGTACATCTTAAAACGTTTAGTATTCATAACTAATCTCCCGAAAAAAATTTTTTATTAAATCGAACCCATAAACTCTATGTAGTTCAATTCACAACCTACAAATATCATGATATTATTATTTTTAGTAAGTGAAGTGACCAATATTTATTACATTACAAAATAAATGTCATTTGTAACATATTAAATATTAGAAACTACCTTATATAATGTTCACGTTTAATTTGTTTAAACTTATGTTCACAAAAAAAGTCATCTGCTAAATTAGCAATGACTTTAAATTTATATTTATCTAGAAGATCGGCGAAACATATTTAACGCTAGAGGGTTGGGTCTACAATATCTGCACAATCACAGGCAAAAGTGTCAAAAAAGTCAATCCAGCATTCACTACTATTGAATAGCCCAAAGTACCAGTCCAGACCCGTACTAACATAAACACACTTGCCATTAGTAAATAGCTCGAAAACTCTAACAAACCACTTGGCACATGAATAAAAGTAAAAATCAATGTCGGGATAACCACCTGCACAACAATTCCAAAGCGTTCTAGATATTTAAACATGATTCCCCTGAAAAATGTTTCTTCAAGAAATGGCACAACAATTATTAGTGTTAAAACGGCGACCCACAAGTTCAGACCATGCAAGTAATATAACAACGTATTAGTTGCCGCATCACTTTTTATCGGGCTTACAAGCAATTGCTCATATACGATAAATGGAATAGTAACAATTGCTGCTTTCATGATGTTGTTGATAGTGGCAGCCTCAAATATTTGTATTTCATACTTATTTTGCATCTCATGATAGACTTTGTAGACAATGATTGCGCTAAAAATCACACTTATCAGGCCGGCCAGCATTGATCCATGAAACCAAGTTGTGATTTCTATCGCGATTCCACCAATAATCAATGGTAAGCCCGTCATCCCTGCTAACTTCAATGCGACCATTAAAACCCCATCGATCGCCTGATTTACATAATCACCAAAATACTTTGGCATCTTTTCATTCTTTTGTTTATCTTTTTTGCTCAACATAGTATTCCCGCTTTATTCCCCTTCATTGAAAAATTTAACCCTTTTCTAAAACATGTTACCTAGCATCAGCGCCTGAAATGCTGTTCCTTCATAAAACTCACTTGAAACTGCAATTGCATTGAAAATTTTGCCAATCGCTTGTGGTAACTTCCCTTCATGTTCAAGGGCATACCAGCTAATTTGCGTCTTCATCCGTGGGAAAACTTTGCTTATCGGCTCATCATTTTGCAAATCCTTGTACCAGTCCATCAATAACTTTTGCAAGTCTGGAAACTTTTTAACTTCAGCGTCCCCGTACGCAGCGTCAATCAATTGCATAATTGTTTGAATTTTTTCATTAGTCATAGTTCTCACCCTTCATTTACATATACAATTATAGATAACTTGGCTGTCGGCAAACCATGAATAAAATCATCTAACCTTAAAAATTCAAAAGGTTCCTTCCCAAAATAAGCGGTATAATTAAAATATTGCACACTACATACATTTCGTGGTACACCATGGATCAAAAAAACAGCAAAATTTTTAAATTCCGCTGCCTGATATTGCTAGGTTAATTTACTTGAATTTTTATCCCTCAGTCCCACTTGAGGTCGACCCATTAATCTTCACTGACCGTTTCGTTATATTCTTCACGCACAATTGAATACATATGTTCAGCTTCTTCTTTTTTAGTCGTCTCCACAATCCGCTCGATCTTTACGACCATCGTCTTGTTTCCAAACTTAATTGCCAACTCATCACCAAATTTCACATCTGACGAAGACTTCGCAACTTTTCCGTTGATTGTAATCCGGCCCTGATCCGAAATTTCTTTTGCCACTGTCCGCCGTTTAATCAAACGTGAAACCTTCAAAAATTTATCCAATCGCATTTTACTTCCTCTTTTCATTCAATAACTGATAGAGCCGGTCGCCTTTTGGAAAAACGGCCCATTCATCTTGATTTAGTAGTTTGGTCACATGCAAAAGCGCCACAAACACAATCGCGCCCACAATTATTGCTCCAACCAACGTGAGACTGCTTGCCCCGCGCGAAACGCCAAAAATAAAATCGCCAAAGTGTCCCGCCACAAAAGCGCTGGCCATCATCAGCAAAGTAATTCCAGCCACCTTTAACTCTAACACACCGAGCCCTAAATTTTGCCAGAAAACTCGTGGAATTTTGTAAATCACAAATCCAAAAATTGGTAGCAATCCTATAATCGTGGCCCAACTCGCACCGACAATGCCAAACGCCGGAACTAACAACCAATTTAAGCCGAACTTTAGTAACATCGAGGCAAAAATAATAGTCATTAATCCTTTCGTTCGGTCCAAACTCTGCAATGCCGCAGCTAACACCATGATCATCGTTGCTGGAATAATCGCTAGCGCATAGATCATCAAAGCCAGATCCCCTTGCCGTGAACCAAACAACATTTGATTTAACTGTGGCATCACTGCAATCATTCCGCCGGTTAAACTAACAGCTAACACAGATGAGATACGAACGGAAATCGAGAAATCTCGTTTGAAATCCTTGAACTTTTTTGTAATCACATATCCGCGCAAATTCGGCAATAGCGCTGTCCCAATACTTGTCGCGACCACCATTCCCAATTGAACAAGCGGTTGTCCTCGATCGTACACGCCTTTAGTTGCCTCAGCTAAAGCATTCCCCATCCCGCCAGCAACCAACAAGTTTTTGAGCGAAACGGAATCCATCAACTGGAAGAAGACCAACATCGCCGCTAGCATTGCTACGATTCCACCCTCGTTTAGCAGGCGTCGCAATAGATGTCGCCACGCAAATTCAGGACGTTGCTCTTTTGCAATCAACCCTAAATCACCCGTCATAATGGAGCGATACTGTTTAAGCAGAAGAATACTCGCAACCACTGCTGCAATTGGCGCTCCTGCCATAGTCCAGGTTCCCATTTGATAGATCGACCAATTATGTTCAACAGCCCACGCAGCAAAGAAGACGATAATCGCAACTCGCACGACTTGTTCCACAATCTGCGAAATCGAAGTTGGCAACATATTTAATTGTCCTTGCGAATATCCACGCGTAATTGTTAAGATCGGCATTAATAAGAACATCCAAGAGACAGACTGAATGACCGGCTGAAGTTGAACGTTGCCACCCATAATCACAGCTAACCCACTAGCACCAAAGAACAGAGCACCAAAAATTATCAAACTAATGATTACTAGCAGCCAGCCAATCCGGCGCACCACAAACTTGGCATGCTCCTCATCAGGTTGTTCGCTAACCACCTTTGATACAAATAACGGCCAGCCACTCAGCGCAAAAACCATTCCAATTCCATAAATCGGATAGACCTGCTGATACACGTAAAAGCCTGTGTTACCAACCATATTTTGGAGTGGAATCCGATAAAGCGCGCTCAAAATCTTAGCAATGATTCCAGTCAACGCCAAAATACCTGCGCCAGCCATCATTGAATTACTTTTTTTCATCGAAGGCCTCCAAAAAATGTTCTAGTCCATTAAGCCAATCATCCTCAGTCATCTTAGGCTGAATCACAATATCAATCTGCGCCGGCTTCAGCGAAATAGCTTGCCCGCGTAACCGATTTTCTTGCAATGCACCCAACCAGTCAACGTGTGCCAAGTCTGCTTGTTCGTCAAACGTCACATGCAAAATCGCGTCCCGAGTTCGGTCACGTTCAATTTTAGCAACTCCCGCCTGATCTGCCAAACTCTTTAACCGAGAAATCTTTAATAGTTGCACCGCTTGAATTGGTAACTCACCATATCGATCCAGCAAATCCTCTTCCAACTCAATAAACTGATCCGGCTGACTTGCCCGACTAATTCGCTGATACAAGTCAATCTTTTGCGCACCACCAGGCACATATCCTTCTGGCAAATACGCTTCGATTCCCAAATCAAGTTCGGCATCGACTTTCTTTTGTTTAACCGCCTTACCTTGCTTAGCAGCCACCGCTTCTTGCAACATCTGCGTGTACAAGTCATACCCGACGCTATTAATAAAGCCGTGTTGCTGCGAACCAAGCAAATCACCAGCACCCCGAATTGTTAAATCGCGCATGGCAATCTTGAAGCCGGATCCCAATTCTGTAAAATCACGAATCGCTTCTAGCCGGTGTTCGCTCACTTCACTCAAAGTCCGATTTCCTGGGTACATGAAATAAGCGTAGGCCAGATTATGCGAACGTCCGACCCGACCACGAATTTGGTAAAGCTGCGCCAGACCCATTCGATCAGCTGCTTCAACAATCAAGGTGTTGGCATTTGGAATATCAACCCCTGTTTCAATAATCGTCGTTGTCACCAAGACATCGTATTCACCATGGATAAAATCAAACAAGACGCCTTCCAGCTGAACCTCTGTCATGCGCCCATGAATCACAGCCACGCGTGCTTCGGGAACCAATGTCTCAACATAAGCACGGGCGCGTTCAATATCTTCAACCCGATTATGCAAATAGAAAACTTGTCCGCCACGGGCCATCTCGCGTTCAATCGCCATCGCAATTTCACGACCATTTTGCTCCATCACATATGTTTGAATCGGAAAACGGTTGGCTGGCGGTGTTTCAATCACAGAAAGATCCCGTGCACCAACCATCGCCATGTTTAGCGTGCGAGGAATCGGTGTTGCAGTCAACGTCAAAACATCCACATCAACTTGCAATTGCTTCAAACGTTCCTTATGTTTCACCCCAAAACGTTGCTCTTCGTCAATAATCAGCAACCCTAAATCGGCAAATTCAATTTCTTTGCCTAATAGTTTATGCGTACCAACCACAATGTCAATTTCTTTATTTCTAAGCGCTTTGACAATTGCTTTGACTTGCTTAGGTGTCTGGAAACGGGATAACATCGCTGCTCGAACATGGAAATTTTCAAAGCGTTCTTGAATTGACTCAAAATGTTGTTGCGCCAAAATCGTCGTTGGCACCAATAACGCAACCTGCTTATGTTCATGAATCGCCTTAAACGCCGCTCTGAATGCAACCTCAGTCTTACCAAAGCCAACATCCCCAACCAACAAACGATCCATTGGCTGAACTTTTTCCATGTCTTTTTTAATTTCACGAGCCGATTGGAGTTGATCCGGCGTCTCAGGATATGGGAATGCATCCTCAAACTTTTGAATTTCAGCATCATCTGGCGCAAACGCATACCCTGATTTAGCTTCACGTTCTGCATACAATTGAATCAGCTCGTCCGCAATATCCTCAACTCGCGCTGCAACTTTCCGTTTTGCCTTCGCCCACTCCGTTCCACCAAGCTTACTTAGCTTTGGCGCTTTTTCGCCAGAGCTGACGTATTTTTGCACCATATCAAGTTGCGTGATCGGAATGAAAACTTTTCCCGCCCCTTGATACTGAATCGTGATGTAATCTTGCTTGACCCCACGCGTTTCAATCGTGCTAATTCCTTCATAAATCCCAATTCCGTGGTTTAGATGCACAACATAATCGCCAACCTTTAACTCGTTATAACTCTTAATCCGTTCTGCGTTGGTTAAAGTCTGACGCTTCGGTGGCTTACGAGTCACAGTTTGAAAGAGTTCTTTTTCAGTTAGAACGGCTAATTTAAGCGCTGGAATTTCAAACCCTTCATTCAACGGCAAGGTTGTCAGCTGTGTCCGACCAATCTCAAAACCATCCGTTGCCACTGCATTGACTGAAATCTTGAAGTCATTGAAAGTATTGGCTAATTTAGCTTGCCGGTCCGCTGTGTTCGTCAAAAAAACCAGCGTAAATCCCTGCTTCTGCCAACGTTCTACTTCACCCTTCACCAAAGGCATCTGATTATAGAATTGTTGCATCGGCCGAACAACCAAATTGGTTAAACTAGTCTGACGTAAATTCCCAATTCCACGTTGCAAAGGCGAAACTACTAGGCTTGCATGCTCATCATCTGCTGCAAGATTGGCTAGCTCGAACCCAAAATCAGGATTTGGCAGAACTTGATTCTCGGCCAAATGATCTGCCCACCACTCCGCTGAATCCAACTGCGCTTGCTTGGCATTCTCCAATGCGCGCGGATAATCATCATACACAACCAATCCTTGCGTAGGCAAATAATCCAGCAAACCTGTTTTCTCTGGATACAAATAATTTAAATATTGCCTAATTTCTGGCGGAATGGTTCCTTGTTCGAGTTGATTAATCAATGGCAAAAAAGCTTCAGTCAGATGCCGTTTATCTGCCCCAACTAGCTTATCGCGCACCTCTGTCATTGCAATTTCAAGCCGAGTCTTAACTTTTTGTAGTTCATCTGGCTCAATTACCAAATCCGTCACTGGCAAAAATTCAATCTCATCTAATTGAATTAGACTTTTTTGACTTTGCGCATCAAAATACCGGAGCGAATCCAATTCCGTATCAAAAAAATCCATTCGCACAGGGTCTTCATGATTTAAAGGATAGGCGTCCACAATTGACCCACGAATAGAAAATTCACCGGGACTTTCCACAGCATTCACTCGTCGGTAACCCATTTCAATCAGTTTATTTTGAACAATTCCAGGCGCATATTCTGTCTTAAAATCAATCTTTAGCCGAGCCTGCTCAAATTTTTCGACCGGTGGCAAATATTGTTGAACCCCTGCATAACCTGTCACAATTACCGCTTTAGGATCGTGGCACAACAAATCCAACGCGTGGACCCGTTCCATCATTGTTTCCAAAGATGAAATCGCAACTTGTGCACCAATCGTTTCTTCGGCTGGGAAAAAAGCCACGTGTTCTTCGCCAATAATGCTAGTTAAGTCAGCAGTCAATTGCTGGGCGTGAAACTGGCTATCTGCGACTACAACTAGCGGAACATCTATAGCCATTTGAAGCGCACTAAAATAAACGGCGCGCGCACTTCCCGTTACGCCGGTTAAAACATGGCGCCCACCATTTTCTCGCACACTCTGGGCTAATGCTTCAAATTCGCTTGTCTGCCTGAAAATATCCGTTAACTTCATTTTGACTCCAGTATTTTTTACGCTTTATAGTTAATATTTTTTAATATCATGAAACACTTGGTCATTTTTCACTTTCGTGCTGGCTTTTCGATAAAGATAGTAAGTGGCGACACGGTCCCATTCGGCTTTTAATTTTGGCAAGCCAAAATTTAGTCGAATTGGTGCCGCTACCTCGCTTTAAGGAGTGTGCACAAAGGCGTCCTGAGCTGTCGGGATAAGATTATTTTCCAATTTGCTACCAAAGCGTAGCGACGTAGTGATTTGGAAAAT